>NZ_BAAHXP010000005.1:0-106615 GCF_054656715.1 Hydrogenobaculum acidophilum | reverse complement strand
ACAAAATAATGAGTTTTTTATCTTTTAAAAGCATGGCACGCTAGGTAAAAATATAATATATTTAAAATTATGAGCGAATTTGCAAGCATTGAAGAAGCTATAGAAGATATAAGAAATGGCAAGATGCTGATAGTAGTGGATGACCCTTCTAGAGAAAACGAGGGAGACCTTGTTATGGCGGCGGAGTTCGTAACGCCAGAGGCCATAAATTTTATGGCTACTCACGGAAGGGGGCTTATATGTCTTACTTTGGAGGGAAAGAGGTGTGATGAGTTAGGGCTTCATCCAATGGTCAGCATAAACACTGATCCAAAGGGAACAGCTTTTTGTGTGTCTATAGATGCTCATCCTAAGTATGGTACTAGCACTGGTATTTCAGCTTTTGATAGGGCAAAAACCATAAGGCTCGCTATAAGCGAAGATGCTAAACCATCTGATTTTATAAGACCAGGACACGTTTTCCCTATAAGAGCTAAAGAAGGCGGTGTGTTAGAAAGAGCTGGTCATACTGAGGCTTCGGTGGATCTTGCAAAGCTTGCCGGTCTTTACCCTGCCGGTGTGATATGTGAGATTATGAACAAAGATGGTACAATGGCTAGATTACCAGAACTACAGACTTTTGCAAAAGCTTTTAATTTAAAAATTATCACTATTGAGGACCTTATAAAATATAGGTTGAAAAAAGATAGGACTGTAGAAAGAGTTGCAAGCGCTACTTTGCCTACCGCTTATGGACTTTTTAAAGTGCATGCGTATAGGAATAAGCTAAACGGCGAGGAGCAAGTGGCTCTTACAATGGGAGAATGGAAAGAAGATGAGCCAGTGCTTGTTAGAGTGCATTCTGAATGTCTTACTGGTGATGTGTTTAAATCTTTAAGATGTGATTGTAGGTCTCAATTAGAGGCTGCTCTTGAAGCGATAGCCAAAGAGGGTAAGGGTGTTTTAGTGTATTTGAAAGGTCATGAGGGAAGAGGTATTGGCATAGCTAATAAGATAAAGGCTTACGCTTTGCAAGAGCAAGGCTATGATACTGTGGAAGCCAACGAAAAGATAGGTTTTCCAGCGGATTTAAGAGAATATGGCACTGGTGTCCAAATACTTCTTGATTTAGGTGTTAGAAAGATAAGGCTTCTTACCAACAATCCCCGTAAGATAGTGGCTCTAAAAGGATATGGGCTTGAAGTGGTGGAAAGAGTACCCATAGCTATAAATCCTAACGAGTGCAACAGAATATACCTTGATACCAAGAAGAAAAAACTGGGTCATATGTTGTGAAACATATCCTAAAAGCTGTTGTTTTGTTTACCTTTGTAGCGGGTTTTAGCATATTTTATGTGGTTTATAAAACTTTTAACAAATATACTATAGATATAATCTATAAGTTAAATATCCGCTATATTTTGCTTGCTTTGTTTTTTAGCTTTTTGTATCAAACCTTTGATGTTTTGAGGCTTATAACTTTATCAAAAGCTCTAAACGTTAGATATTCTATATTTTATGGATATATGATGTCTTTTATAAATACTTTTGCCGCTACGGTATCTCCTTTGCACATAGGTGGTGAGCTTGCAAGCGTTTACATGTTAAAAAGAAAAGGAGTACATCTACACAAAACGATGAGCATAGTCACTATGAAAACTCTCTCTGGTATGTTTTTTTTCGTGGTGGCTTTTCCTTTGACGGTTTTTTACCTTTATCAAAAACCAAAGCTTGGACTCGATGTGATTAAAATTTTTCTAATATCTGTTGGTCTCGGATTTCTTATATATATAAGTGCTAAACTTTTTTTTAAAAGCAACATACTTAGCAATAGGAGAAAATTAAATATAAGATACACGCTTAGAAAATATATAGCTACATTAAGAATATTTTTGAGAATCAAGAAAAGTAGTGTTTTTTTGGCATTTTTTTATTCTAGCATGTTATACATATCGTTTTTATGTATAGGGCCCATTCTTATAAAAGCTTTTGGTAAAAATGTGGATATTTTTAAAGCTATGCTTAGACAGCTTGGACTTTTGTACGGCATATATATGAGTCCTACGCCTGGTGGTGCTGGAGTGGGAGAGATAGGAGGGCTTGAGGTATTTAGAGCTTATCTTAGCTTTTATGAGCTTGGGCTTTTTGTAATACTATGGAGGTTTATAAGCCAGTATTTGGCTGCTTTTATAGGCTGGATACTTTTCCAGATAATCCTTATAAAGGACAATGAAAAATAAGCTTAGCGTTTACCTTGGTGTTGGGTTTTTATACTCTTTTTTGTGTTACTATTGGATTTTTTACACACTATACAAGTTTGGAGATATGAGTATTTTTTTAGCTGTAGCGCTTTTTTTTATCTTTCTTATAGCTGTTGATATACTTCAGTTTGGAAGCGTTTATCTTCTTCAGAGGTTATACAATTTTAACGTATACATGTTTCCCATCTCATGGATAAGTGTTGAATATTTAAGGGAGTTTTTTCCCTTTGACGGTTTTCCCTGGTATCCGGTAGGAACTCTCATAGTGCATGTGCCTATTCTAAGATATACTTTAGCGTTTTTTGGTGTGTATGGGGTAGGTCTTTTTTTGCTTTATTTTTTTGTTAGTTTTAAAAGCAAAAAACTAACTGTTTTATCTATAATACTTACAGTAATTTTAGCAATAATTTGCTATAACTACGAATCCTATGTATACGGCTTTTATAAAGACAAACCTTCTATAAAAGTGGCTACAATACAACCAAATATAGATGAAAATATAAAGTTAAACTACTATCAGTTTGAGAAAGAGTCGCTTGTCTACTTTCCTTTAATAAAAAAAGCCATATCAGAAAAAGCAGAACTTATAGTGCTTCCAGAATCAGCTTTTCCATTTTTGTATTCTGATTATACTGACCCGGTTAGGGAGCTTTTTATATACTACACTTATTACAAGCCTTTTGTAGTTGGGTTGGTGGATATAAAATATAAAGGCGATAAAATACTTCCTACCAACAACGCTTACTCTTTTTACAAAGGCAACATGATAGATTATTATTCTAAGATAAAACTTCTTCCCTTTGGAGAGTATATGCCGTATCCTTTTAAATTTGCTAAGAAGCTTTTTAGCGCTATAAATGGTATAGATTTTGTGCCTGGTAAAAGCATAAAACCTATAAACGTAATTGTAAATGGACATACCTATAAAGTAGCAACACCTATATGTTTTGAATTAGATTTTTCTTCTTATGTAAGAGAGCTATCCTTGAGTAGCGATTTTATTATAAATCTAACCAACGATGCTTGGTTTGGACCTACTCTAGAGCCTTATGAACACAACGATCAAGCTATCGCAAGGGCTATTGAAAATGGTGCTTATCTTATAAGATCCAACAACTCCTGTATATCAGCTATTGTATCTCCGCTTGGGCATGAGAAGATATTGCCTTTTGGTAAAAAAGGTGTGCTTGTGGGTTATATAAAGCCTTATAAAATAAAAACGCCTTTTGATATATATGGCTATAGGCCTTTAGCGATTTGTATTATTACTATGAATATTTTTTATTTTTATAAGTTTGGGGCTTTTAAAAAATTTATTAGGAAGCGTTATTGATATGACATAAATCTATGATGACCAAGTCATAAAAATAAATTTTAAACTAAGATTTCTCATAAAAACCCCTGAAAAAGTTTATATCTTTTTAAATTAAACGGAGGTAATTATGGCGGTAAAAGAGATTTTAGAGAAAATCAAAACTCTTGATTTAAAAGATTTGAATATTCAAGAGCCTACTAGCATAGTTAAAGATTTAAAAGTATCTGGAGATGTTATAAATTTAAAGTTGGCTGTGCCAGAGCCTGTAAAAGAGCAGGTTAAGAATCGCTTTGAAAGCCTTATAAAAGAGACAAACCAAAGCCTTAAACCAAACATAGAGTTTGTGGAAGCTGAACCTAAGAAAAATCCCTTTGAGCAGCCGGTGTTTAGTAAGAGAAGCATAAAGGGTGTAAAAAGGATAATACCTGTGGCCAGCGGTAAGGGTGGCGTTGGTAAATCTACCGTTGCTACAAACTTGGCTATAGCTCTTGGTAAGTTAGGTAAAAGCGTGGGACTTTTGGATGCTGATATATATGGTCCTTCTGTGCCTACAATGCTTGGGACAAAAGGTGCAAGGCTTACGGCAAATGTGTTTAATAAGATAATACCCATAGAAAAATACGGTGTAAAAATGATATCGATGGGCTTTTTGCTTCCTTCTGAAGATACTCCCGTAATATGGAGGGGACCGATTTTGATGCAAGCCTTAAATCAGTTCTTGTTTGATGTAGATTGGGGACCGTTGGATTATCTAATACTTGATTTGCCACCAGGGACCGGTGATGTACAGCTTAGTCTTGCCCAAAATACAGCCATAGATGGCGCTGTGGTGGTTACTACCCCTCAGGACGTGGCTCTTGTGGATGTCAAAAAAGCTGTTTCTATGTTTAGAGAAGTGGGTATACCGATATTGGGTGTTGTAGAAAATATGTCTTACTTTGTATGTCCAGAAACTGGCAAAGAGTACTATATATTTGGTGAAAGCAAAGTGCCACAGTTTGTGCAAACCTACAATTTAAAGCTTTTAGGGGCAATACCTATAGAACCAGATGTCACTAAATATGCAGATGAAGGAATGCCTATAGTAGAGGCTTTACCAGAATCAAGAACGGCAAAAGCTTTTATGGGAATAGCAAAAATTGTTGATTCTATATACCAAGGAGGTAAATAACATGTTTTTCAAGAAGGCAGGGGAAAAGACGGTTTATTTGGACCATATAGCTACTACCCCAGTGGCTCAAGAGGTTTTAGACGCAATGCTTCCGTACTTTAGGGAAGTCTTTGGAAACCCGACATCGCTACACAGCTTTGGGCAACAGGCTAAAAAAGCTATAAACCAAGCAAGGGAGCAAATAGCTTATTTTATAAACGCTAAAAGCCCAGAAGAGATAGTTTTCACATCTGGTGGCATAGAGGCTAACAACCTTGCTATAAAAGGTATAGCCAAATCTTATGAGAAGAAGGGAAAACATATAATAACAACACCCATAGAGCATCATTCTATCTTGCATCCTTGCAAAAATTTAGAGAAAGAAGGATTTGAAGTAACATACTTAGAAGTTGATAAATACGGATTTGTGAATCCTCAACAGTTGGAAGAAGCCATAAGACCAGAAACCATACTTATATCTATAGGGCATTCCAACAGAGAGATAGGCACTATCCAAGATATAAAAAACCTTGTTTCTATAGCAAAAGCCAAAAACCCAAAGGTTATATTTCATAGCGATATAGCCCCATCTTGTGGTCATACGCCTATAGATGTGCAAGAGCTTGGTATAGATGCTGCTTCTTTTACTGCTCATTTGATGTATGGTCCTAAAGGTGTAGGTGCTCTTTGGACCAAAAAAGGTGTAAAAGTAAAGCCTCTGATTGAAGGCGGCGTTCAAGAGCGTGGTGTTAGAGCTGGTACTGAGAATGTGCCTGGCATAGTAGGTTTTGGAGCGGCGGCGGAGCTTGCCATGAAAGAGATGGATGATAGGGTAAAGCGTCTTTCTTCTTATAGGGATAAGGTAAGAAAAGCTTTGGAAGAAAATCTTGATATGATAGAGTTTACTGGCCATCCTACCCAGAGACTTCCCCATCATCTTTCTGTAATTGTGCATCTTATAGAAGGAGAAGCTATGCTCCTTAGGTTGGATTTGCAGGGTATAGAAACAGCTTCTGGTTCTGCTTGTGTTTCTACGGCTTTAAAACAATCCCACGTTATAGCTGCCATAGGCATACCGAAAGAAGTATCTAACGGTTCTTTGGTGTTTAGCTTTGGAAGGGACAACACCGATGAGGATATAGATTATGTGGCAAGAGAGTTTCCTAAGGTCATTCAAAAACTAAGGGAAATATCTCCTTTTGATAGGACAAACTGGGACAACTACGTAAAATCTAAAAAATAATTTTCATCTTCAAGATGGGCGGGGTATTTGCCCTCGCCAACCTCTTTATTTAGTTTTATGATGCTCATTAAGTATAAATTTTCTTTATAATGCTATAATATATAGTTAAGAGTGGTTGAATGATTGATATAGTTAAGCTAAAAACTTTTATAACGGTGGCGGATTTAGGAAGTTTCTCAAAATCTTCAGATGTACTTTATGTCACTCAGCCAGCTATAACTCAACAGATAAAATCTTTAGAGAAGACCATAGGTTGTAAGCTTTTAAGAAGGCAAGGTGGAAAAATAGTTTTAACAGAGGAAGGTGAGAGGCTTTATCAAAAGGCGAAGCTTCTTTTAGAAAGCTACGACAACCTAGTAAAGGAGATGTCCCAGCTTAAAAAGGATATAAAAGACACCCTTTATATAGGTTCTAGCCCCACTTTCGGCGAGTACAGACTTCCAAAACTTATAGTGGATTTTCAGAAGCTTTATCCAGGTATTACGGTTAAACTTTATGTGGACACTTCTAAGAAAATAGAGGATAGTATAGTAAATGGTCTTATAAACGTCGGTGTCGTAGACAAAGAGGCAGATTCTAAAATAAACAGTGTAGAGCTTTTTAGAGATGAGCTTGTTTTATGTGTTGGCAAAAATCACGAACTTGCTAAAAAAGATATAATAGAACCTGAAGACTTGTATACTATAGACTTGGTCATGAGAGAAGCTTACTCTTGCACGAGAAAAACTGTAAAAGAGACCTTGGAAGCTATGGGGTTAAATTTTGAGCTTTTAAATATTAAAATAGAAACAAATTCTATTAGGTCTATTATAAATATAGTAAAGTCTGGATATGGAGCTTCCTTTTTCCCTAAAAACTCAATCCAGAAAGATATTGAAAACGGTGAACTTATACCTATAAAGATTAGAAACTTTAGCGCTTACAAGGTTTTCAACGTAATATACTATACAGATTTTAACAAGTCGGCATTGGTGGATAAGTTTATAAAGTTTTTGCTAGCAAATAAAGAAGCTCTTGGAGAGGCGGTTGGCTTCCAATCTTAAAGATAGTATAGACGCAGTCATATTTGATGTAGATGGTGTCTTAATAGACGTAAGACCCTCTTATCATAAAGCCATATACGAAACTTTTACATACTATACCAATAAAGCTTTGACGCAAGAAGATTTTTTATTTGTAAAAAAAGAAGCTGGTATAAACAATGACTGGGAAAGCACTTCGGTTTTGATACTGATGGAATTTGGATATATAACCAAGGAAGATGCTATAAACTACACAAAAAATCAAACATCTTTGCAAAAGAAAATATTTGAAAACCCATACTTTAACTATCAAGAGCTCGTGGAGGTTTTTGAGGCTTTTTACAAAAAATTTAGAGAGAAAGAAAAACTTCTTGTTGATAAAGATTTTTTAGAAAACGTTAAAAGAAGATATAAAACTGGTATAGTAACCGGAAGACCGCGAGAAGATTTGATGTTTTCTTTGAAGTATTTTGATATCGAACATATGTTTGATTTTATAGTGGATGATGATTTTACAGAAGATAAAACCAAGAGAAAACCCAGCAAAGAGGCGCTAAAATCTTGCGTAGATGCAATTTGCAAGAAAGGTGGAGTTTATATAGGGGATACCATAAGCGATATAATGATGGTAAAACATTACAACGAATCCTACAAACCACTTGTTTACTATATCCACTGTGATTTTTACGGTAATGAAACAAAACAACTACCTAAAGAATATATATATAGCACAGCAAAAACTCAAAAAGACTTGGAAAATATGCTTTTATGATTTTAGGTTGTTGATATAACTAAGAAGCACTTGGTAGTGATAGTTTATAAGAACCGTTTTTTCGTGCGATAGTTTTTTATCTTTTACCTTATCCGGATGACATTCCTTTATCATTTTTCTGTATGCTTTTTTTAAGGTTGTTTCATCAAGCTCTTCTATACCAAAGAACTTCATTGAGCTTGATATTTTGGAAGAAAAACTCTTAGGGTTTCTACAAAATTTCCAATAGGTGGAAACGTAGGACTTGGTTATGTTTTTTCTTGCAGAGCAGTACTTGTCAAAGCACTCCACTAGTTTGGAGTAAGGCATATATTTGTATAAGGCTTTTATTATAAACTTATCAAACCATTCTTTTATAAACTCCTCTTCATCTAAATAACAGTATTCTCTATAAAGGCTAAAAAATGACGCTTGGAACTCTGACAGCCTATTTTGATATATGTAATCTACTATCTTTTCATGGAAACCCATTTTTGTCTTCAAAGATTTTATCAATATCTATTATGATAAGTATGCCGTTTTCCACCTGTGCAATATTTTTTACGTATTCGCTATATCTTCCTACCATAGGGTTTGGCTCTAAATCGTCTTCTTTTACTTTTATGACGCCGTAAATCTCATCTACTATGATGCCTATCTTTCCAAACCTTGTTTCTAATATTACTATCCTTTGAGACTCCCTAGTTTCATTTAACCCAAGCGTTTCTTTTAAAGACACTATAGCCATTATTTCACCGCGTATGTTTATAACCCCTCTAATATGACTTTTAGAAAATGGCACAGGTACTATATCTCTCATTTTTGTTATCTCTACCACTTTTGTAAGCGGTATACCCATAAGCTCACTCTCTAAGTAAATAGCTAAAAACTCCAGTATGTTTGCTTGGGTTTTTTTACCTCTTTGTGCTACAGTATTTTCTGCTTTTAATATATTTGCCATAAACAACCTCCTTAATATTATATTAACATAAATTTTAAAAGCTAAAAAACGTTGTTTATATTTTTAAAACTGAATTTTCTAAAAACATCCTCACCGATGGTTCTTTTGAGTTTATAAACTCCTCTTTTGTACCTATAAATTTTTGTTCCCCTTTATCTAGTACCATTATCTTATCGCTTATACTAAGAGCGCTTACCATATCGTGAGTTACCACAATAGATGTTATGCCTAGCCTAATTTTTAAGTCTAATACAAGTTTGTCTATGATGCGGCTTGTAATGGGGTCAAGACCAGAAGTTGGCTCGTCGTAAATAATAATCTCTGGATTTGTAGCGAGAGCCCTTGCCAAGCTTACCCTTTTTCTCATGCCACCGGAAAGCTCTGAAGGCATAAGGTATAGTATAGATTCGTCCAGATTTACCTCTTTTAGCTTTTCTGTAGCTATTTTTATTATTTCATCTTTTGATTTGTTGGTGTGTTCTAGATAATAAAACCCTACGTTTTCCCATACTCTAAGACTATCAAACAACGCCCCTTCTTGGAAGACATAACCCATCTTTATCCTAATTTTGTTTAACTCATCTTTGTCTAAATTTACTATGGATTTGCCCTCCACCTCTATATCTCCTTCGGTGGGTTGCCAAAGTCCTATTATATGTTTTGTGATGGATGTTTTACCGCTTCCACTACCACCTATTATGGTAAATACCTCTTTTTTATACACGTCAAAAGTTATGTTTTTTAAAATCTGTCTACCGTTTATCGTCTTGGTAAGGTTTTTGACGCTTATTGCTATGTCCATTTATTCAATGTGAAGAAAATCTATGGCTTGAAGACATCTTATGACTACGTTTTCAAAGTTTATATCAAGCACGTCCATAACAGCTTTTAGTTGTTCTTCTTCCTTTAGAGCTTTGAAAGAATCTGATTTTATGCCCTTTTCATGAAGGAGCACCGGTATAAAATGTCTTCCTAATACAAAGAAAAGATAAGATAGCTGATTTTCAGAGAGTTTTGGAAAGTTGTTAAAAGTATTCATAGTTTGCTCTACGCCCCAGATAGCCCATTTTCTCACCTCTTCGTCTTTTGTTCTGGATTCTATACCACCTATAATGGCTGAAGCTATGGCTAGGGCTAGCCTTTCGCTGGTATTTTTATTTACAAAGTCTTGCTTGTAGTTTTGTATATTTTTAGTAGCATCTTTATACTTTTCGTATAAATCTATATATTTTTGAAGGGGTTTTACTGGGTCTTCAAAGTAAGCCACAGTCTTAACCTGGTATTTCTGCTTTTTGATACTCTTTGCAATCTATCTGAGAAATGTCAAAGTTGGGTATTTTTTCTTCGTATATATTGTGAAAACCACATAGACTACAGGAAATCTCCACAAGGTATCCATTTCTTTTGTGGCCTATATCGTTTTTGCATATGGGACATTCGCCTTCTTTGGCTCTAACACAATCTTCAAGCTCTTCTTTCTGAAGGCATTCCCATACTTTTTTGACATTTTTTATGGCATGCTGAAGCTCTTTGCTATTCCATTCGGCTCCGCAATCAAGGCATCTAAATTCTTTGTAATTGCCTTCATCTATAAGCCTTATTATATTTTTAGAACCGCAATGGTTGTCCACACATATAGCACCTACTTGTTTTTTGCTTAAAAGCTCTAAAATGCTTTTAAAATCCAAATCATAGTGCTTTGGTATTTTATCTGCTATGCTATAACCACAGCAAAGACATGTGGCCTCTACTCTTGAATAAGGCTCGTCAAACTCGCATACTTTCAAAGCCACATGATAACAATAAGGGCAAACTTCTAAATGAGTCAAGCAAATCATACTAATATAATAACATCTTTTGCTTTTAAGAACATGTTTATTGTTTGAATGGTATACTTATCCATAACTCTTCAGCGGAATTTTCTTTTTTAAGCTCTACCTCTATGTTGTTTACATCAAATTGATAATACTTTGAGAACACTGCTATAAGGTCATCTCTTAAAGAGTCTATGAAGTTTGGTGCCAAGCCCTTTCTTTCGTAAGCTAACACCATTGTAAGGCGTTGTTTTGCAACATCCTTGCTCTTGTTTTTGAAAAATATATCCAAAATACCCATTGTTACCTCCCGAAGAGTTTTGCTAAAAAGCCCTTGTCCTTGTTGTAGAGGTTAAGAGGTACGTTTTCACCGGTTATCCTTCTTGCTATATCCATTATGGCTTTGGATGCGTTGTAAGATTCGTCCAATACGATAGGCTCACCTCTGTTTGTAAAGTCCACCAGCTTCTCTTCTTCTGGGACCACACCTAATATAGGTACCTTTAATACCTCTTCTATATCTTCCATAGAAAGCATTTCACCTTTTTTAACTTGATGCCATCTTATACGGTTTATGACCACTTTATAGTCATTTTTGCCCATGCTCTCCATAAGACCTATAGACCTATCGGCATCTCTTACAGATGACACTTCTGGGTTTACCACCACAATTGCACTATCGGCAGGGCTTACGGCATTTTTAAAACCCTGCTCTATGCCAGCTGGAGAATCTATTATTATGTAGTTAAACTTTTCAGATTCTTTAAAATCTGCTATCAACTTATTCCATTTAACCGGGTCTATGGCGTCTTTGTTTTTTGTTTGATTTGCCGGTAAAAGCCATAATGGTAGACCCCTCTTATCTTTTACCAAAGCCTTTTCTGGACTTACCCTTTGCTCGATGGCATCTAAAACGTCATATACTATTCGATTTTCAAGGCCAAGTATCATGTCTAAATTTCTAAGTCCTATGTCGGCATCTATAACTAAAACCGATTTACCAAGTTTTGCAAGCGCTGTGCTTATATTAGCGGTCATGGTGGTTTTGCCAACGCCGCCTTTGCCTGAGGTTATTACAATAACCTTTGTATCGCTCATCTTATACCTCCTATTGGCTCTAACATTATGTTGTTGTCTATAACGCGTGCTATCTCAGCTTCTTTTGGCTCTTCTTCGTTTTCTCCCCTAATGGCTATGTAATGTCCTATCCTTAGTTGTTGAGGCATCATCTTCTTTGCTACAACTACAGAACTATCATCTCCTATAGCCCCAGCGTGGGCATAACCTCTAAGTGTTCCCATCACTACAATATTCCCAGCAGCTATAACTTCTGCCCCTTCGTTTACATCCCCAAGTACCAATATATCACCGTTGTGTTCTATAGATTGACCTGAGCGTAAATTTTTGTTTACTATTAAAAGCCTAGATACGTTTGTGGGTTTTTTGGCGTTTACGCTTTCTACGTTCATAGTTTTTATGCTTTTAACATCTTTTTCTTCTAAAAGTTTTTCTATTTGTTGTAAAGTTTGTTTATCTATACTTTCATCCACTTCTATGAGAAAGTAGCTGTTTGAGAATATGTTTGAGTTTATCTTCTCTTTTAATTCGTTTATTAGTTCTTCTTTTGTGCAGTCTTTCAAAGAGAGATTAAGACTCACCACAGGTAGCGTTATGCCTTTTATCTTTATCATAGATAATATGATATCATATTTGTATGAATTTGGAAACTATTGCCAATATATTTGATTCAATATCTGGGGCTTACGATAAATTTGTAGGTTTTATAAGCTTAGGCCAAAACAAAAAATGGCATAAGAGCATAGCCTACGAGCTAAAGACTGGCAACATGCTTGATATTGGGACCGCAACAGGGGATGTAATTTTTAGGGCTTTTCTTCAAAACAAGATAAACAAAGCCTTTGGACTAGACCTATCTATAAAAATGCTTAAAATAGCCAAGGAAAAGCTAAAAGGCAAACCTGCTTATCTATTTGTAGGCTCTGCGGAGTATATGCCTTTTAAAGATAGTGTTTTTGACAACGTATCTATGTCTTTGGTATTTAGACACATCATAAACAAAGATGACGCGTTAAAAGAGATAAATAGAGTGTTGAAGAAGGGTGGTAGATTTATAATTCTTGATACTACAAAGTTTGTGGGTATGGACCTTTTTGCAAAGCTTTCTAAGACTGCTTTAAAGCCAATGGGTATTGCTATATTTGGTACTAAAAACTGGGATTTTTTCATACACTCTTTGGAAAACAGCCTATCCACCGAAGAGATAAAAAATCTATGCGAATCTTACAGTTTTAGGCTTTTAAAAAGGGAAAAGTTTGTATTTGGTATGGTGGGACTTTTGGTGTTTGAAAAGCTTTAAAAAGCGTTTATTATCTCTAAAAATGTATTTGGTTCTAAGCTAGCTCCTCCTACCAAAAGCCCATCTATGTTTGGAGCGCTTAGAAAGTCTTTTGCATTTTTTGAATTTACACTGCCACCATAAAGCACCCTTGTATTTACATCTTTTTTAAATAAATCTTTTAGTGTATCTTTTATAAAAGTATGTACTTTTGAAGCGTCTTCAGGATTTGCGGATTTGCCAGTACCTATTGCCCATACCGGCTCATAAGCTATTTCTAATTTATCTGTGTAATCTTCCAATCCTGCCAATGCAAGCTTTATTTGAGACTCTACAACGTTGAAAGTAAGCTGAGATTCTCTTTCTTCTAAAGTCTCTCCTACGCAGAGTATAACTCTTAAGCCTTCTTCTAAAGAAGAGATGACTTTTTTTCTTATAAGCTCATCAGATTCTTTAAATATGTGCCTTCTCTCAGAATGTCCTATTAGCACGTAATCAGCTTTGCAAGATTTTACCATCACAGGGGATATCTCTCCAGTAAAAGCCCCCCTTTTTTCAAAATACACATTTTGAGCTCCTACTTTTATGCTTGAATCTTCTAAAAGCCTAGAAACCTCACACAAATACAAAAACGGTGGATATATAAGCACATCTTTTTTTTCAAAATCTATGTTTTTACCTTTTATCTCTTCTATATAAGAAATCGCTTCTTCATAGGTCTTGTGCATCTTCCAATTGGCAGCTATAATCTTTTTCATATAGATATTATATCATAACCTGTATGAGTTGTTGTACATCGATAAGTATGCCACACGCTATAAGTATGCCACACACTATTCCTTCATTTATTGGTTTATAGAAAATTTTAACAAAGGCAAGTGTCCATAATGTATGAACTCATAAACCAAAATAGAGTTCTCAGAAGAAAGGAGAAATAGAATAAATTTTGGTTGGAAGAGGATAAGATGATGAGACAAATACTAAGGGTTATATACGGAGAGGGAGGGATTCGAACCCCCGGTGGGCGTCAACCCACAAGTGATTTCAAATCACCCGCTTTCGGCCACTCAGCCACCTCTCCTTAGACTATATATTTTATCAAAAATCTTTAGAAGTTTTATGGTTTTTAATATAGTTTTCACCCCAGCGATGCAGTATATCCAAAACAGGTTTTAGGCTTTCGCCAAGAGGTGTTAGAGAGTATTCTACTTTTGGCGGTATCTCTGTGTACACTTTTCTTTCTATAAGCCCATAAAACTCCAATTCTCTAAGCTGTTTGGTGAGCATCTTTTGGGTGACTTCTGGCATCGCTTTTTTAAGCTCTGAGAAACGCTTTTTACCAGTAAGAAGTTCTTTTATAATAAGAAGTTTCCATTTACCGTTTAGTATGTTAAGGGTTATGTTTACGGGGCATTCTTCACTCATAAGCTTGTTTCTTTTAAAGCGTTTATAAGAGCATCGTTTTCTTCTTTTCTGCCTATGCTTATCCTTATGTGGTTTTTAAGTTTTGGTAGATAGGAGATGTTTCTTGTTAGAATACCTTTTTTTATGAGGCTTTTATGGATAAAATCGGCATCTTTTACCTTTATCAGGAAAAAGTTTGCACAAGAATCATAAACTTTTATACCGTCTATCTTCGAAAGTTCTTCTTTTAGCCTTTGCCTTTCTTCTATTATTGTTTGTATTTGGCTTTTAATCTTATCAGCGTGGTTTGATAATATATAATCTGCCATAGCTTGGGATGTGGCTGACACGTTGAAGGGCATTTTTAGTTTTGATATTTCTTTAATAAACTCTTTTGTGCCTATCAAAGCTCCAACTCTTAAAGAAGCTAACCCTATCTTAGAAAGGGTTCTCATAACTGCTACTTTATCATATTTTATAGCGTCTTTTATGTAGGTTTTACCGCAAAAATCATAGTAAGCTTCATCTATTACGCAAAAAGTGTGCTCTTTTATAAATGTTATATCGTCGTCGTTAAAAAGGTTTCCAGTTGGATTGTTTGGGTTTGATATAAAAGCTAATGCTGGTTTGAAGGAAATTGCTTTTTCTAAAGATTTTTTTTCCATTTGAAAATGTTCATTTAGTTCTACTTCGTATATGGGTCTTCCTAAGGCGTTTGCTATTACTTCATACATTGGAAACGTAGGTTTTGGTATTAAAACTCCTTCTTCCAACTCTCCTATTGCTAGCATAAGATATTGAATAGCTTCATCGGAGCCGTTGCAAACCATTATGTTGTCTGGTTCTACATCGTAGAGTTTTGCGAGGGTTTGTCTTAACTTTGTAGCGTGAGGGTCTGGGTATCTGTTAAACTCTATTTTTTTTATTACCTCTAAAAGCTCAAGTTTTATTGATTCTTCTAAATCAAAGGGGTTTTCGTTGGAAGATAATTTTATAGTGCAGGGTGTAGTCTCTGTTTTATAGGCTTTTAAAAGCTTAATGCGTTCGCTAAACATCTAAATATTATAACATCAAAGGATGTCTAATAGTTCTTTTAGCTTGTTGGCATCTGTAAAACTTGTAGATAAATCAGCTTCTGGATGGCCGTAAAGCCCACAAAGAGCTACCACTGTAGTCGGAGTATTTTTCTTAAGAAGCCTTATAATAAAGTCTGTCCTGTAACAATGAGTCCCTATTAGGATTGTGATATCATGATTGCCATGAAGTATGGCCTCGTGGGGATTTGGAGGGTCAATTTCAACGCTTGGGTCGTAATTTTTTAGCTTTGGTCTATAGTCCGGTAATATTTTTACGTTTGAGTTTATCTTTTCTATCAAAAGCCTTGTAATATAGGCTTTTTCTTGGAGGTCCTTTTCGTTAAAATCCCAAAACAAAAGAGGCCCTATCACCACAGTTGGATTTTTAGAGCTTTTAATAAGATTTGCAAGCTCTTTGAAAGCTTCTTTGTAAGATACTACGCTGTCTTTGATTGTAGCTTCTCCTTTGAATACATCTATTTGTATAGCGCTTCTAGTCTTATCTTCTTCTGGGGTTGGTACGGCTTTTGGTTTTTTATAGTAAGAGGGTTTAAAATCTATGAGATATTGTGAAAAATCAAAACTCTGATTGGATTTCTTTGCAACGTCTACACTCTCTTTGACGTTTAAAGATTTAAAAAGATCATCTTTTATAAGGTCTAGCTCAACAGTAAACTCACCGTGATATGCTTTTTCTTCTTCTTCAACGCCAAGACTGTAGCAAGTAGTCCCTACTATGTCAAAAAGAACGCCGTTTGCACCAAAAGCTGATGCTTTTTGAAAGGCCTCATAGCGCTTTTCGTAAAACTCGTAACAACAATGCCCTATATAAGTATATCCGTTGTTAGCACACCAAAGAAGCGTATCTCTTAAAAGCTCAAAAGACGTAATGGTGATAGGTATCATACCTTTTTGATAGGCAAGTCTATAAGCATCTCCTACGGTGCATCCACCACACTCACCGCAATCATCAAGGTGTCTGTAATCACACCACCTTGGCTTAGCACAGTAAGGCAGCAGCATTACCTTGGCCTTTTCTAAATTTTCTTTTAAATCCCCTCCTATGCTTGCTATAAGAGAATCTTCTTTTAAGCCAAAATCTTTTGCACAAAGCTTTCTTAAGGTAAATATAATGGCTTCTTTTACATCTTCTTTTGATATATCTATACTTTTAAAGGGCTTTGTTTCCAAAAAGCTATCAACATCAGTTTTTACTTTGTCTATTCTTTTTCCTTTTAAAAAATTTTCTAAGCTTTTAATATAATCTTTTGGTGAGATGATATAATCACCGTTTATGAAAATATCTTCTAATATGCCATCCTTTTCTTTTAAATAGACTCTAAAAGTACCACCTTTACATCTATAAAGTCCGTAAGTATAATCTTTTTTTGTCTCTTTGCTTTCAAAGATAGATATTTCATCAAATTTTTTATCGGTAGATTCTTCATCTTCTTTTATCTCTATAGTTTCAAACACATCGTAAATGCTGTTTAAGAGTATGTTTATAAACTCTTCTTTTGATACATCTTTGCCAATGGTTTTTCTTATGCTTGTGAGTCTGTCATCCGCCGCTTTTATACCGTGAGAGGTTAGTTTTTCTACTGGCATATGTATACTTTTTAGTGTTTTTTCTATGTTTAAAGATAATGGTAAGAAAATTTCAAATGTATAACCATTTTCAATATCTCCGTGTATTATGGATAGTCTTTTTTGTCCTACTTTTAGCTGTGTGCCTTCTATGTGTGTGTCTTTTATTATGTTGTTAAAAGCTTTTAAAAACTTCTCGTAAAAAAGCTCTTTTGTACCTTCAAACCTTATTGCAATTGTGTCTTTATCCACATATACGGCTGGGCCTGAAAGCCTGCTTTTCATAAGGTCTATATTGTTTTCTTTTATATAGTCAAGCCTCACCTCTTTTTGAGGGTCTTGATGACATCCTATTATTACAAATTCTCTATCAAAACCATATATATCAATATTTCCATATTTATTCAAAATTTTCATATCAAAAATCTCTTATATCATCTAAAATTTACAATGATATAGATTTATAATATTTACATGGTAGGTATAATAATGGGAAGTTCGTCAGACTGGGAATACATGGAAGAAGCCGCTAAAATATTAGAAGAGTTTGAAGTGCCTTATGAGAAAAAGGTGGTATCTGCTCACAGGACACCTGATATGATGTATGAGTATGCCAAAACTGCGAAAGAAAGAGGCATAGAGGTTATAATAGCTGGGGCTGGTGGAGCTGCCCATCTACCAGGCATGGTGGCATCTATCACAACGCTTCCAGTAATAGGCGTACCAATTCCTACAAAGCACCTTATGGGTGTTGATTCTTTATATTCTATAGTTCAGATGCCAAAAGGTATACCTGTAGCTACTGTAGCCATAGGCAACGCTCACAACGCAGCTCTTCTTGCTATAAGAATTTTATCCGTAAAATACGATTATCTTTACGAAAAGCTAAAAAAACACCAAGAAGCTTTAAAAGAGAAGGTTTACAATATGATTATCTAGTTGAGTTTGTTATGATATTTACGGAGTTGGAAATTTTAAAAAATAAAATATAATATATGTATGGAAAATAATGCTGTAAATGTTATTAATACAAAATTTACAAATAAGCATTCTAATATAGGCCAGGATAGAATTGTTATAAAACTTAAAGAGCTGTTTCCTAACCTAAACTCTCTTACTTCAAGGGAAACTGGATTTATAGTAAGAAATATCATGGAAAAGGAGTTAGAAAATAATCAAAATATCGTAATAGACTTTGAAGGTATTGAGCTTATTACGCAGGGCTTTGGCGATGAGGTGGTAGGTGTTTTTGTTAGGAAAAATGGAATAGATTTTGTTAAAAACAAAATAAGCGTTGTAAACGCCAACGATTTTGTTCGTGGGACGTTAAATTGGGTGGTATCATACAGTAAAAAAGCTGCTCAAAATATTTCTTCGTCTTGATCCCATACGTATATCCTAAAAAATTCATCTTTGGAAAAAATTATTTCATTTTCAAAAAATTCAAAAGCTACTATAGAACCTTTCCAACCAGTATTAAGTTTATCAACTGTTACGATTGTTTCGTGTTTACAGCTATCTAATTACTAAAGCTATGCATTATTTTATTTACTATCTTTTCTCTATTATTTTCTACGTTACCACTCTTTACAACTTCTATAGGAATATACGTCTTATTCTCATCATACTTGGCTTTGTCTAAAGTGTTTATTTCAACCTCTTTTGCTTCTTGTTTTATAGCTTTTAGCATAGCTACACCAACGGGTTCTACATATGAATATGCTGAGATATCTACAGTGCCGTTTTCTACTCTTATAAAATCATGTATATGCTCATGAACATTATCAAAGGTTAAATCTCTTCCCACGAGAATTATCTCCTCATAAGTGGCATACCTATTCTATCTATCCTTGGGCTTATAAGGGCTAAAAGAAGCTGTCTTATACCGATTAGAGGGTTGTTTTCGGCGGTGGTAAGAGATGGTACATGACCAGAAAAATAAATCACAAATGCATCACCTATAAGGTCTTTTCTTGGTACAAAGCCCCAGTATCTGCTGTCTTCTGAGTTGTCTCGGTTGTCACCCATGACAAAGTAATCTCCTGGCGGTACTACTACGTCTACATTTCTCCTTGGAACAAAAGGATGTTTGTATATGGCTATAAGGTGTTTTCTAAACTTTCCGTTTCCAATGGGAAGATATTCGTAATATATGAGTTTTCTATTGGTTTGCTTTACAAATTGCCATTTTACCTCTTTGCCGTTTATATAAAGGGTTTGGCCTTTGACTACTATGTGGTCCCCAGGAACACCTATTATTCTTTTTATAAAATCTATTTGTGGGTTTACTGGCCATTTAAACACCACTATATCTCCTCTTTTTGGCTTTGATATTTCGTAAGCTAGCCTGTTTACCAGTACAAAATCCCCCACGTCAAGGGTGGGTTTCATAGAACCAGAGGGTATGTTGAAAGCTTCTACCACGAAAGCTCTTAGGAAAATCACAACTATTACTATAATTACTAATTCTTTTATCTCTTTTAAAAAATTCATTTGGTATATTATACTAAAAGCCTATAAAATTTGCATGAAAAGGATAAAACAATGCTAAAATAAAAGTATGATAGATTTTGAAGATGCTCTAAGGATTGTTTTAAATGAAGCTAAGGTTTTGGGTAGCGAGCGTATATTTATATCGGAAGCTCTTAATAGAGTAGTTTACAAAGATATATACGCACAGGTTGATATGCCATCATTTGATAACGCTGCGATGGATGGTTTTGCAGTGATAAACGAGGATTTACTGCCCCTTAAAAATGCTTTACCTGTTAAGCTTAAACTTGTAGGAGAGACTCCGGCTGGTGATGTTCCAACATCTATAAAAAGAGGCGAAGCTGTAAAAATATACACAGGTGCTCCAATACCAGAAGGTGCTGATACAGTAATAGAGCTAGAGCTTACAAAAATAAATGGTAATGAAGTAGAATTTATAGCTTATAGAGAAAAAGGCGCAAACATAAGAAAAAAGGGAGAGGATATTAAAAAAGGAGAGCTTTTGTTAGAATCTGGAAAAGTCTTAAGAGGATATGAACTTGGTATTTTGGCTTCTCACAATATAGTAACGTTGGATGTATTTAGGACTCCAAGGGTCGGTATTTTTGTAACCGGTGATGAGATATTGGATATAGGTCAAGAAAGCATTAAAGCTTCAGAGATAAGGAGTTCAAATCATATAAGCATAATGGGGCTTTTGGAAAGCATGGGTATAAAACCCACGTTTATAGGTATAGTAAAAGATGATAGGGAAGCTATAAAGGATGTTTTGAGACGCGTAGATGAGTTTGATGTTCTCATATCAACTGGTGGGGTTTCTGTAAGCGATAAAGATTTTACCAAAGAAGTTGTTAGAGAGCTTGGTTTTGATGTTAAGTTTCACAAGGTAGCCATAAAACCTGGCAAGCCTATGCTTTTTGCTAAGAAGGGTGATAAGTTATTCTTTGGGCTTCCTGGAAATCCTGTCTCTTGCGTTATAAATTTTGATATACTTGTAAGACCTGTCATCAAAAAAATAATGGGATATAAAGATATTATAAAACCTTTCCTAAGAGCAAAGCTTATAGCTCCTATAAAGAGAAAATCTTCAGATAGGCTTGAGTTTTTAAGAGGTATTTTGAACTTAGAGCAAGAGCTTTTGGTAGAGGCTTTACCAAAGCAAGGTTCTCACATGCTTACAGAGTTTAGAAATGCAAGTTGCTATATTTTGGTGCCAAAAGGTGTAAATGAGATATCAGCTGGTGAATATGTGGATGTAATAATGTTTTCATCATACATAAGATAGTAAAACTTACTAAATTTTTAATGTGCGTATCAAAGTAAACGGTCAGTACTACGATTTTGAAAAGCCTTTAAACGTTTTAGAGCTTATAGAGTTTTTTGGTGTCAAATTAAGACCAGTGGGTCTTGCTGTGGCCATCAACGAAGATATCGTGCCAAAATCTAAATACCAGGAAGTCTTCGTAAAAGATGGTGACTGTGTTGAAATTATAGAGCTAGTAGGAGGCGGTTAAATGGAAGATATCATGTCTTTTGATCCTTTGACAATAGCTGGAAGAGAGTTTAGGTCCAGGCTGTTTATAGGTTCTGGTAAGTTTAAGAGCTTTCAAGAAAACAAAGAAGTCTTGGAAGCCTCTGGAGCAGAAGTGATAACAGTAGCGGTAAGAAGGGTAAATATTACTGATAGAACAAAGGAAAATCTCTTAGATTACATAGACCCAAACAAATATTTGATACTTCCAAACACAGCCGGTTGTTATACGGCAAAAGACGCTATCAATACTGCAATGCTTGCTAGAGAAGCCACTGGTATAGAATGGATAAAGTTAGAAGTTATAGGAGACCAAAAGACTTTATATCCAGATATGGAGCAAACGGTAGAAGCTGCAAAGGTGCTTGTGAAAGAAGGTTTTAAGGTGCTTCCTTATATATTTGACGATCCTATTTCTGCTAAAAAGCTTGAAGATATAGGATGTGTAGCGGTTATGCCATTAGCTAGTCCCATAGGCTCTGGCCTTGGGGTTCAAAACAAGTACAACATCATGTTTATAAAAGAGGCTGTTTCGGTACCTGTAATAGTAGATGCTGGTATTGGTAGTGCTGCCGATATACCAATTGTGTTTGAACTTGGCGCAGATGCCGTATTGACAAACACTGCTCTAGCAGAGGCTCAAAATCCTATACTTATGGCAAAAGCTATGAAACATGCATGGATGGCCGGCAGGCTTTCTTATTTGGCAGGTAGAATGCCTAAAAGGACATACGCTGTTCCATCATCTCCTTTGACAGGAGTACCATTTAAATGAAAGACGCTGTAATAATAGGCGCAGGTGTTAGTGGTATAGTAGCAGCTTATACCCTTAAAAAAGCTGGTTTTGACCCTCTTGTCATAGAAAAAGAACCTCACATAGGGGGGTCTACATATACTCTAAGAGAAGATGGGCGTGTTATAGAGCTTGGTGTACAGTCAGTTTTGGGTCAGGAAGAATTTTTGGCTTTTACTAAAGAGCTGAATTTAAAACCCCTTCATCCACCTAAAGAGCATGCTAATACAAGATATGTATATATAAACGGCAAACTAAAAAAAATGCCTTCTACCCCTTTGGAGTTTTTAACTGGAGATTTTTTCTCGTTGTTTGGTAAAATTAGGCTTTTAAGAGAACCTTTTATACCCCCAAAAGATGACCCCAAAGAAAGCATAAGCGATTTTGTGAAAAGACGCCTTGGAAAGGAATTTTTAGATAAGATAGTAGAACCTTTCGTATGCGGTATATATGCTGGAGACCCAGATAAACTGTCTGCCAAATACGCTGTTAAAAGGGTGAAAGCCTTAGAAGATGAATACGGTTCTATAATAAAAGGTGCAATGAAGAAAAAAGCCCTTGGTCCTCAAGGCGAGATTACCTCTTTTGAAGGTGGGCTTTTGACGTTTTTAGAGAAAATGGCTTCTGGTATAGAAGTATCATTGGAAAATGTAGCTTTGAAGATAACCAAAAAAGATGATATATACACTATAGATACTAAAAGCGGTAAAATTCAAACAAAATCTATACTTATAGCCACACCCGCTTACAGCGCCTCTTATCTTCTTAGAAACCTCACTTGGAGTATGTCAGGTGAACTAGATGAGATAGAGTATGCCCCTGTGATAGTTATAAGTGCTATAGTAAAAAAATCTCTTCCAAAAGGTTTTGGGTTTTTAATACCAAGAAAAGAAAATACCATCATGCTTGGAGCGCTTTTTTCTAGCAATTTATTTAACATTTCTAAAGAAGGAGAAAGTATTATAACCATCTATGTAGGTGGAGAAAGAAGAAAAGATGTGGTGGATTGGCCTGAGGATAAGATAATAAAAGAGGTAAAAAAGGAGCTAAAGCAAATCCTTGGTATAGATGAGTTTGAAAAATACTATTTCAAGAAGTGGAAAAAGGCAATACCTCAATACAATATAGGCTATGAAAAGTTTATAAACACCGTAAAGGATATAGAAAATATGAACAAAGGTGTTTTTATAGCGGGAAACTATGTTGAAGGAAACTCTTTTAATGATTCTTTAAGGTACGCCATTAAAAAAGCAAAAGAGCAAATAGAATTTCTTAAAAAAGGAGTGGTGCATGGCGCACAAGTTTAATCCGGAACATTTAAAGCGTCTTGACAACGAAGAACGTCTTGAGCTTTTTGACCCAGAAAAGACCTTAAAACAGTTTGGCTTAAAAGCTGGATACAAGGTCCTTGATATAGGCACGGGGGCTGGCTTTTACCTACCTTATCTTAGCAAGATGGTGGGCCCAGAAGGCAAAGTTTATGCTATAGACCAAGAGCCTCAAGCTGTAGAATATGCAAAAAATAAGGTAGAGAAGCTATGTCTTCAAAATGTGATAGTGCTTCAATCAGAAGAAAATAAAATTCCTCTTCCAGATAAAATCATTGATTTTGCCTATATGGCTTTTGTTTTTCACGAGCTTACAAACCCTGGTGAATTTCTGTCGGAGCTTTTAAGAGTCTTAAAGCCTGGGGCTTTGATAGGGATTATAGAATGGAAAAAAGAGGACAGAGACAAAGGTCCACCAAAAGAAGAGGTGCCTTCTGAATGGGAGCTTGGTCTTGCTTTAGAAGATGTAGGTATAAAAGTGGGTAGAATGATAGAGCTTGGGAAATACTGTTATGGCGTTTATGCTATGGCTCCAGACCCAGAGTTGGAGCAAAAGATGAACAACCCCATAAAAATACCACCTGCGCTATAACATTTCACATGATATATTTTATATCGCATGGGTCTCCCATGCTTTTAACTAAAAATAACGATTTTACAAGTATGCTAAGAAACCAAGAGAGAAGGCTAAAGTCTTCTAAATACGTAATTGTGATATCTCCACATTGGCTCACAGAAAAGCCCATGATAAGCGAAAGCCCATCTCCTATCTTATACGATTTTTATGGATTCCCAGAAGAGCTTTATTCTATTAAGTATGAGGCTTTTACAGATAAAGAAATTGTAGATAAGATATCCTCTAAACTTTCTTTAGAAAAAACAAAAAGAGGTTTAGACCACGGTGCTTGGGCTTTGCTTTACCACATGTTAAAGGATGCATCTTTATCAATAGTTCAACTTAGCATACCCATTAACAAAGATTTTGATTTTTATATTGATTTTGGTGAAAAATTGTCTTATTTCAAAGAGGAAGCTAGTATCATACTAAGCGGTGGGGCTATTCACAACCTCATGCTTATAAAAGATAAAACCGATGATTGGGCTTATGAGTTTGCCGAGTTTATAATGAACGCCGTTTTAAATCGTGATATTAAAAGCCTTAAAAATTTTAGGCATCATCGATATGGAAGTCTTGCCCATCCTACCATAGAGCATTTTATACCACTTTTTTACTTTATGGGTGCTTGCCAAAGGCCTACAATTCTTTACGATGGTTTTGAAATGGGTAATCTATCTCTTTTGAGTTTTGCATGTTTATAGTTTTGCTTTAAAATAAATTTTATTTTCAAAAGTTTAAGGCTTTTAGAAGAAGAGATAAAAATTATAAAGGACACTGGGGTAGAGGCCTTTGGATACAAGATAAAGGTATAAAGTGGTATTGAAAGAAAGGTAGATTTATTGTTAAAAGCTAAAAACATAGAAGATAGGCCTATTTTGAAGAGGCAAAAATAACTGGTGTTTTAATATGAGTTATCTTAAAGATAAATATTTTGAGTAGGTTTGATGTGATATACTATTAATATGAAAAAAAGCTTTAAAATTTTAGCTATAGCTTTGAGTTTTATGGGTATTTCATTTATGGTTAGTTCTTGTGCTAAAGTAACTCAAAAAGAGAGGGAAGAGAGGGCTATAAAAGGTTATACAAGAGGTTCTGAGGCTTTTACAAACGGCAATTATTCTTCCGCTGAGGAAAATCTATCTAGAGCACTAAAGTACTTAGAAAACCTTACACCAGAGCAAATAGAAAGGGCTAGGTTTATGCTGGCTAAAAGCTATTATCTTGACCATGATTATACCAACGCCATCATCTATTTAGAAAGCTTTTTGTACTATTATCCAAACTCTCCAGAAGCTCCCCAAGCTACTTACATGCTCATTAAAAGCTACTATAAAATAGCTCCAGATGCTTACAGAGACCAAAGTTATACCTATAAGGCTATAGACCTTGCAAAGGAATTTTTAAGCAAATATCCAAACAATCCATACGACTCTGAGGTAAGAGAGCTTATAGACAAGGCAAGGCAAAAGATAGCAAAACACGACGAGCTTATAGCGAAGTTTTATGAGGATTATGGCTTTTATTATCCGGCTGCCGAAAGATACAAAGACATGCTCATAAACGATACTCAATATATCTCCAAAACAAAAACCTACTATAGACTTATAAAAAATCTTTTGCTAGTTCCAAAACAGGCTAAGAGGTATGAAGATAAATATAAAGATATGTTGAAAAGAGATGAGGATAAGCTTCGCCATGCAAAAGCCCAAAACAAACCTTTCATAGAAAGGCGTATAAAGTTTTGGAAGCTTCAAATAAAAAGATGGGAAGACTTGGCAGCGAAATCTAGAAAAGAAGGCTTAGAGTACTTCAAAAAATACAAAGAGATGTTTGGACAAACTCCTTATGTGGTAAAATTGGAGAGACTTGTTAAAGAATCTAATGGATAAGCTAAGGCTCATCAAAACGCTTTTGGAAGATAAGAAGGCGGAAGATATATCAATTTTGGATGTGAGAAAGCATACCAATATAGCCGATTATTTTGTGATAGCTACTGCTAACTCTAGCATACACGCAAAGGCTTTAGCAGAATATTTGGAAAAGGAGCTAAAAAACAGAGGCATTACAATAGACCATGTTGAAGGTCTAAACGAGCATGCCCAGTGGATACTTCTAGACCTTCTTGATGTGATAGTGCATATACAAACAAAAGAGGCAAGGGAGTATTACAATCTAGACTGGCTATGGTCAAATGCAGAGAGGGTTGATATATGAAGCTTTTAAACATTTTTAAAATTCTACTCATAGGGCTTTTAATAATAGCTATAGTAGTCTTTGTAGCAGAGCATATGTACGATGTAAACGTATATTTTTTCACATACACATTCAAAGTGCCTCTTTTTGTATTGCTACTTACTTTTGGTTTTATTGGTTTTATTATACCAACGCTTATATTTTCTTGGCGAGAGAGAAAGCTTAGCTCCAAACTTTCAAATATTTTTAACATATCAAAAGCTATATTTTTCTCCAAATATCAAAAGCCCAAAGTAAATTTAGATGCTATAAAGGATGTAAAACCTCTTTATTTCATATTTTCAAACCTATTAAAACAAACACCAGCGTATGAAGATGACATATATAGCAAGTTTGAAAAGGCAAAATCTTTAAGATATGAAAATCCTCAGGAAGCTATCAAAAGCCTTGATTCGTTAGAAGAAAAGTATGTGGCTTTACAGTTAAAAAGAAATATTTTATTTGACGCAAGAGACTATCAAGGTGCTTATGAAGCTCAACAAGAGGTACTAAAAAATACTCCGCGCTCAGAAAAAGCCTTTCAAAAAGATGTTTTAAATACTCTTAAAAGCCTAAATGCTAATAGCATAGAAGATAAAACAAAACTTTTGAACGAATTAGAAGATGCTTTTGATGATACAAAAAACGAGCTTACCGCATTTTTATACTTATCCGAGCTTTTAGCTCAAGAAAAGACAAAAGATGCTTCTAAGGTAGTAGACAACGTTGTGCAGGCAAATTTACAAGATAAGCTTATGCTGGTGGGGTGCTCAAATCCAGAAAAAGCTGTATATCTTATGAGTACAAACATAGAAAAAAGCGTTTCAAAATATGTGCTTGGAGTATTTTACATACACATAGGAGCTCCCCAAAAAATTAAGATGCTTTCGGAAACGTCTACTGACAGCGAGATAGTGGATTTTCTTTTAAAAGCTTATCAAGACCAATCTCAAAAAGATGGATTTAACATCGTTTTTAAAAGCTTAAAACTTTGGAAGTGTAAAGAATGCGGCGAAACTTTTAAAGATTTTTCTCCTAAGTGTTCTTGTGATAGTTGGTTTAGTTTCGAGCCATATATAGGTTTATGAGTCTAAAAGCTCTTATAGTAGAAGACGACGAGCTTCTTTTGGAAACACTAGAGAAGGGTTTTATACACGAAGGCTTTGAAGTGGATATAGCAAAAGATGGTTTTCAAGCAATCCAAAAAGCAAAATCAAATAACTATGATATTATAATCCTTGATGTGGTAATTCCTAAGATAGATGGTGTGAAAGTTTGCCGCCAATTAAGACTTCAAAGTGAAACCCCAATTATCATGTTAACGGCAAAATCTCAGCTAGAAGACAAATTGGAGGGCTTAGAAGCTGGGGCAGATGACTATATTACAAAACCATTTTCTTTTAAAGAGTTAATCATGAGGGTAAAAACCGTTTTAAGGCGTTATAACAAAGTCGAAGAAGAAAAAATCATCCTAAAAGACCTCATCATTGATATTAAAGATTTTAAAGTTTTTTACAAAGGCCAATCAATAAACCTAACCCCAAAAGAGTTTGAACTTTTGAAAACCCTCGCCCAAAACCCAAACAAAACCATAAGAAGAGAAATCCTTCTCAACAAAGTCTGGGGTATAGGCTCTGATTACGATTCAAACATTGTGGATGTCTATATCAAAAATATCCGCAATAAGCTAGGAGATAAACCGCCAAAGCTAATCCTTACTGTAAGAGGAAGAGGCTATATGCTTAGCACAGAAGAGGCTCAAAAGGAGGTGTTATGAATATATTTTTAGGTCAACCTATTGGCAATGTAAATAACGGTGCAATGGAGCAAAAGGTTATAAATAACCAAGCTTTTAGAGTGGTTAAAGGAAAGCGCTTTACTTACTATATAAAAACTGATGAAAATGGTATAGTAAAAGAGGTGGTGGCAAAATCTCAAAGAGAGCTTGCTCCTATGTCTTACTTTGTTCAAAATCCAGAAAGTTGTACCAAAAAGCTCATATTTAGAGCGCCTCTTAGGATGGCTATATGGCAGTACAACTGTCCTCAAGGTAAGATTGAATACAAGACCTTTGGGCCTCCTGGATTTTTAAATACCGAGGCAAAACTTTTAAAATAGAATAATATCTCTTTTTATCTGATTGCTTTGGCTAGTCTCTTATTTTCTTTTAGAATACAATCTTTTGATGTTATCATATTAAATATGAGAGAATACGAGATAAGAAAGTTAGAGTTTAATAAAATAAAGGAAAACATAAAATTAAGGATACATTCTATTGCAAGCGCAGATTATATAGAACATATGAAACCTTTATCCAAAGATGAACTTTTGCAAGAGCAAAAGCTTGTAGAATGTTTTATGTGGCTTTTAAAACAAAAAGGAAATGTTTTGTATAGTTTTGACGATATTTCTAAAAGCCTAAAAAAAGCTATGATTGAAGAAAGCGTTTTGGGAGCAGATGAGATAATCGCCATATATAAAGTTTTAAAGATTATAAAAGATGTAAGGAAGTTTTTGGTGGATAGTTTGGATAGATGCGATGTTTTAAATAGGATTTTAAAAGACCTTGGAACGTTTCAAACTTTAGAGGCTGAGATAGAAAGAACCATTGACCCATCTGGTATTATAAAATCTGAAGCTTCAAGGGATTTGCTTGAGATAAGAAAAGAGATAAAACATGTTGAAAAAACTATCACGGAAAAACTAGAGGCGCTTTTTCAAAGACCAGATAGCGATACGTTGTTTTCTGAAAAACTCATAACCCTAAGGCAAAATAGATATGTGGTGCCTGTTAAAACCCAAAGCGTAAAGAGGATTGTTGGCATAGTGCATGGAGTATCCTCTTCTGGTTTTACAACATATTTAGAACCCCAAATAGTGGTGGACCTAAACAACAAATTGGCAATGCTAAGGACCGAAGAAGAAAAAGAGATTCATCTTGTTTTAAAAAAGTTGACATCTGTTATAAGAGAAAGGGCTAATAGGCTTTTGGATTCTTTTAATACGGTTGTAAAAGTTGATGTTTTGTTGGCAAAAGCTTCTTTTGGAATAGAATACGAATGCTCTATACCTTCTATTGGCGATTATGTGGAGCTTTTAGGTGCAAGAAATCCTATTATGAGTATATTATCTCAAAATCCAGTACCTATCGATATAATATTAAACAAGAAGGGACTTGTGCTCACTGGTCCAAACACTGGCGGTAAAACTGTATTTTTAAAGACTTTGGGACTTTGCTATATTATGTTTTTGCATGCTATACCAATACCGGTTTCACCAAAATCAAGACTTCCCATATTTGATAACATCTTTGCGGACATAGGGGATGAACAAGATATATCTCAATCTTTATCAACGTTTTCGTCTCATATAAAAAATATATCTGAAATACTTCAAAACTCTACCGAAGACTCTCTAATACTTTTGGATGAGCTTGGAGCGGGTACAGATCCATTAGAGGGCTCTGCTCTTGGTATAGCCATACTTGATTATATAAAAAGATTGAACGCTTTTGTGGTGGTATCAACGCATCATACGCCAATAAAGCTTTGGGCTGTGAATTCAGATTATTATGAGCCAGCTACTTTAATGTTTGACAAAGATACTCTCAGGCCACTTTATAGAGTTGTTTATGGCACTATAGGTGAAAGCATGGGGATAGAAGTAGCAAGAAGGTTTGGTATACCAAAGGACGTAATATTAGAAGCTCAGAAACTGTTGGGAGAAAATACTTTAGAATACCAAGGCTTAATGGAAAAATTAAACGAACTTACAAAAGAATACCATGATAAAATGGAACTTTTGGAAAAGCACAGACAAGAGCTTGAGCTTTTAAAGAGAAAGTATGAATCTTTAATAGAGGAGATGGAAAAGGCAAAACAAGAAGCTTGGAAAAATACCGTGAAGGAGGCAAACGAATATCTTGAGCAGCTTAGAAAAGAAGCACAAGAGTTTTTAAGTGGTTTGAAAGAAAAAGCTGGTTTGAAGGATTTTATAAAACAAAAACAAGAGGAGCTAAGAAAGTTTGAAAAAGAGGAGCAAGAGCCTATAGAGGTGGGTGACTGGGTAGAGTTTATGGGTGGTAAAGGAAGGGTATTGGAAATAAGGCAAGACAAAGCTCAGGTGATGTTTGGAGACATAAAAGCGTGGATAAAATTAAAAGACCTTTCTAAAACTGCTAAATTACCCAAGACCCATACCACTAGCATAAGTTTGCAAAGGTTTGAAAACAAGAAAGCCGGAGTACCGGAGATAAATTTAACAGGACTTTCTATAGAGGAGGCTATAAGCAAGTTGGATAAATTTTTAGATAGTGCCTTTGCAAGTGGTGTAAAGATGGCAAAGATAATACATGGACTTGGAGTGCTTAAGAAGGCAGTTACCGATTATTTGTCATCTTCTTCTTACGTAGTTTTTTATAGGGACGCTTATCCAAAAGAAGGTGGTCAGGGTACTACCGTTGTATATTTTTAGATGAGCAGCATTATGCTTCCAAAACAGCTTAAGTTTGAATTTTTAGGTCATATCTTCAAAAATAGACAAGAATATGGAATGGCGGTTTTTGGTTTTTATAGTGTGCTGTTTTTTGGTATTGGGCTTTTAATAGGAATACTTATAAATCTTATTTTTAAAAGCTTTAAAACCACCAGCAAAGTAAGTATAAATTCTTTTTTTGTGGGCCTTTGGAGTGCCTTTTTAGGTGCTTATATATCCTCTGATTATCTTTATATAAACAAAAGAGCCCATATTGTAGTAGACAGAGTTATACTTTTTTCCCTTGTTTTTTTAGGCTTTTATATTATTTCAACAATAATAGGAGAAATTATCTCTTTATACGTGAAATCAAAAACACGCGAAGTGCCGTCTTCTATTTTAAAAGCTTCAATAGTGATTTTTGTTTCTGTTATAGGGCTTTTTATAGCTTTTCAAAGTATAGGTCTTTCTATCACACCGCTTATTACTACATTGGGAGTTGGCACTGTAGTTATAGGCCTTGCCTTACAAGATACATTGTCAAACTTTTTGTCTGGTTTTTATATACTTTTGAGTAAGAATATAAGGGTTGGGGATTACATAAAGTTTGATGTTTATGAAGGGTATGTGGAAGATATATATTGGCGTACTACCCATGTGAGAACTCTTTCTGGGAATGTCATAGTAATACCAAATTCAAAATTAACATCTTCTGTTATCACAAACTACCACCTTCCTTATGAGAACATGGCTGTTGTATTTTCACTGTCTGTTGGATACAAAGAAGATTTGGAAAGGGTGGAGAATTTGCTTGTAGAGATAGCAAAAGATGTAATAAATAGAGTAGAAGGAGCAGACAAAAGCTTTAAACCTATTGTGAGGTATAGCTCTTTTGGAGCTTCTGGTATAAACTTGAGCCTTGTTGTGAAGGTAGAGGAGTTTGTAAACCAATATCTTATTGTTCATGAGCTTTTAAAAGCTATAAAAAAACGCTTTGACCAAGAAAATATAGAAATACCCTATCAAACAATAAATGTGCTGTTAAAAAATCAAAGTTGATATAATTTTCATATGGAATTAGATAAAAAGATAGTGCTTCCTGGTGGTGCTGGTCTTGTAGGGCAAAATTTGGTGACTTTTTTGAAAGAAGCAGGCTATAAAAATATAGTGGTTATAGATAAACATAAAAAAAACTTAGATATACTAAAGTCTCTTCATGAAAATATAACAGCTATTTATAGCGATTTATCAGAAAAAGGAGATTGGGAAAAATATCTAGAAGATGCTGATATCCTCGTGATGCTTCAGGCCCAGATAGGAGCCAAAACTTATGAACCTTTTTATAAAAACACTATAAAATCCACTGAAAATGTATTGGATGCTTGTAAAAAATACGATGTTGGTTATATAGTGCACATAAGCTCTTCTGTTGTTAACTCAGTGGCAAAGGATTTTTATACAGAAACCAAAAAAGCCCAAGAAAGGATGGTGTTAGAATCAGGTATTCGAAATGTCGTCTTAAGACCTACTCTTATGTTTGGATGGTTTGATAGAAAGCATCTTGGCTGGCTATCAAGGTTTATGAAGGCAATACCCGTATTTCCAATCCCTGGAGATGGTAAATATATAAGACAGCCTTTATATGTGAAAGATTTTTGCAACATAATAATAGATTGTATAAAAACAAAAAAAGAAGGTATATACAATATTACTGGTATAGAAAAGGTGTATTATATAGACATTATAAAGACTATAAAAGAGTATACCAAGGCAAAGGCTATCATTTTAAATATCCCTTACTCTTTGTTTTATGTACTTTTATACATATGGGGCATATTTGATAAAGACCCACCTTTTACGGTAGACCAACTCAAAGCTCTTGTGGCAGGAGATGTCTTTGAGGTGATAGATTGGCCTCATATTTTCAACGTAAAACCAACACCTTTTGAAAAAGCTATAGAAGAGACTTTCACACATCCCATATATTCTAAGGTTGTGCTGGAGTTTTGATGAAGATAGCTATAATAGGCGGCGGGCCTATGGGGCTTGCCATTGGTTATTATGCAATTAAGAAAGGGTACAGCGTAGATATATACGAAAAAGATGATGTGCTAGGAGGCATGAGCGCTTCTTTTAATTTTGACGGTGATATCATAGAAAAATATTATCATTTTTTCTGTAAAACAGATTTTTCTTTGTTTGAATTGTTGAAAGAATTGGGAATTTATCAAAAGCTAAAATGGAAACATACTAGTATGGGATTTTACTACAACAACAAACTTCAACCCTTTGGAGACCCAATAAGCCTTTTAAAATTTGATGGACTTGATATAATATCAAAACTTAGATACGCTTTTTTAGCTTTTTATAGTATAAAGATGAAAGATTGGCGTCATCTTGATAATAAATATGCTATAGATTGGATAAAATCTATAATAGGAGAAAAAGCTTACAATGTCTTATGGGATAAGCTTTTCTCTTTGAAGTTTTACGAATATCAACATGAAGTTTCAGCGGCTTGGATATGGAATAGGATAAAAAGAGTAGGGCTTTCAAGAGAAAATATGTTTAAAGAAAGCCTTGGATATGTAGAAGGTGGAGTTAAAACAATAATAGATGCTTTGGCAAATTATCTTAAAGAAAACGGGGCAAGGGTTTATTTAAATAAAGGTGTTGATAAAATCCTAATACAAAACAACGCTTTAAAAGGAATAGAGACAAAAGGTGAGATATTTCATTACGAAAAAGTAATAAGCACTATACCTATCAACATACTTCCACATCTTATAACTGATGAACATATAGCTTCTAAGTACAAAGGCTTTATTTACCTTGATGTAATGTGCGTTTTAATAAAATTAAGAAGACCCTTTGCAAAACATTTTTGGATAAATATAAACGATGATGAAATAAAAATACCTGGGATTATAAATTATACTGCTTTAAGAGATGACATAAAATCTAACATAGTTTATATACCCTTTTACCTTCCAAAGGATAGTGAGCTTTTTAGAAAAGATGAGAGCTTTATAAAGGATATTTGCAAATACTATCTTAAAAAGATAAATAAAGACTTGAAAGATGAAGATTTTTTAGCTTTTAGTATGAACATATATAAAAATGCTCAAGGGGTGTATAAACCGCTTTATCTTCATAGGCTACCGCCAATAAATGTTGCAAAAGACTTTTACGCTCTTGATACCACTTATTATTATCCAGAGGATAGAGGCTTTTCGGAAAGTGTCAGAATAGCAAAATATGTGGTGGACAGATACCTTTAAAATTTACATACAAGATAATCTGAGTTTTGATAGTTTCTTACTATTTTAAAATCCTTATACTTTGAGAGATTTGCTGTAAATACGCATCCGTATGTGAGATGTTTTGGTGGATATAGTATTGGTTTGTGTATTTTTACATCTATGTTTGCTATTACTGAAAACCCTACCCATCCATAATCATCGCAGTATAGTGGTATTCCTTTTTTTATAGTGAGATTGTAAACTTCTTCTGCTATCTTGTTGGTATTCTCTCTGATATGCCCATAGTATATAGGAAATGCTATGCCAAGGGTAATAAATTTAAAGACTATAGCAAAGTATATAAACTTTAGCACCAAATCCTTAAACTTAGGATAAAGCATAACGCTGAAACAGACTGCAAAAATACTATATAAAGGTGCAGCGTATCTTATGCCACTAAAAGGCGGAAGCCAATAGGGTATAAAGTTTATAATCCCTGCCGCCCATGCATTTAGCAAGAATTTATCGTTCTTTAATATTTCAAAATCTATTTTTTTTCTAAAAGCCAAATACAAAAATATTAAAGAGTTTAAAGACATGTTTAACCAAAACTGTACAGGATAACCGAAAAATTGTTTTAAATAAGGTATAACACCTTTAAATCTAAATTTATTTATTATGTCCCATAGCATACCATGCTCGCTTATGCTTGATTTTGGCGCAAAGCCGTACCAAATTATTAAGAAAAATAAGGGAACTATAGAGCTAACAATAGCTGTTTTGTATACGTTTAGTTTTTTAGCTTTTAGTATGTAAAAAGAGATTATCAAAGTAGCATAAAAGTAGACAAAGGATGTAAGAGCCTTTGTGAGAAAACCCCCGGTGGCTAACAAAGAACCAAAAAATATAAGTGGATAAGATTCTTCATATACCCCAAGCATAGTAAACAACATTGACATAGAAGAAAAGCCTATGTAAACTCCATCTTCATATCCAAGCCACCCGTCGTGAATCATAACATCGCCCATGCTTAAGTAAATAAGTGCTCCAAACCAACCGAGCTTTTCATCTTTATAAACTCTTTTTAAAACATATCTTATGCTAAGAGATGTAAGAATAGTCATTGTGATAGTTTGAAGCCTTTGGATAGCTTTGGCGTATTCCCATCCAAAAAGCTTTGAAAATATAATGGTGGGATAGTTAAAAAGAGGTGGTCTATAGTACGGAGTTTTATAAATGGTTTGAAGCACGTACTCTTTGAAATAGCTCATTTCAAAAGAGGGTATAACCCAATTTGCCTCTTCTCCTACATAAGGAAGGTTTAACACAAAAACATAAGGTATTATCAAGAGCAAAAATAATACTCTATAATCCTTCAAAAGTTTCATCTATAGTTTTCTCACCGGTATATCGTATTTTTGTATCCTATAATCTAACTGTCTTAGGGTAAAACCAAGCATCTTTGCAGCTTTTGATTTTACATAGCCACATTTTTCTAAAGCTTTTATTATGGCCTCTTTTTCGGTATTTTCTATTAGGTTTGGAATGTCTGTTTTTGACTTTTCTATGTTTATTCTTGTAGCGAGCACCACGTCTTCTTTGGTTATATCTTTGTTGTTTATTACTACAAGACGCTCTATTAGGTTTTCAAGTTCTCTTATATTTCCTGGCCAGTTATAGTTTATGAGAGCTTCAATAGCTTCTTTTTCTATGTTTATATTTTTTTTGTAGTGTTTGTTAAATTTGTCTAAGAAATGCTTTACCAAAAGTGGGATATCTTCTTTTCTTTCCCTTAAAGCTGGCACCCTTATAGGTATTACGTTTAACCTATAATATAGATCCTCTCTAAACTCTCCTTTTGCCACCATGGAAGCTAAATCTTTGTTGGTGGATGCAATAACCCTTACGTTTACAAATATACTCTTTTCTGCTCCAAGTTTTTCCACCTCTTTTTCTTGGATAACTTTTAAAAGCTTAGATTGGGATTGAAGAGGGAGTTCACCTATCTCGTCTAAAAATATAGTGCCACCGTTTGCTAGTTCAAATTTTCCTTTTTTTGACTGGGTAGCCCCAGTAAAAGCACCTTTCTCGTATCCGAATAACTCAGCCTCTATGAGGGTTTCTGGTATGGCGGCACAGTTTATTGATATAAAAGGCTTATCTTTTCTATCGCTTAAAGTATGAATTGCTTTTGCTATGAGAGATTTTCCAACTCCGCTTTCTCCTAAAAGTAAAACTGTGCTATCTGTTCTTGCTATTTTTTGTATGGTATCTTTTAATATGTGAACTGCTTCTGATTTACCTATAAAACCCTCTATATTAAATGTATCTGAGAACTCCTGAGCTAACAGCTGTCTTTGTTCTTCCCAAGAGGCTTTTTCTTCTTGTAAAATACTAAAAAGTTTATAAGACATACCTATCATAGCACTTACTATGAGCATTATATCCACTACTCTCGTGAGCTCCTCATGTTTATCTAAACTCTTGAAAAGACAAAATACACCTATAGTTTCGTCTTCAGATTTTATTGGAACACCTACAAAGGTTTCATCTTTTATTTTATCCAATATTTTTGTTTTGTTTAGAAAAGATTTATCGCTTTTTGGGTCTTTTATTACTACTGGTATACTATTTTTAAATATGTTTCCTACTATACCTTTCCCGGATTCAAAAAGTATCTTTTTTACACTTTGGTTAAACCCAAAGGCTTCTCTTATCTTTATTGTTTTTGTGCTTTTATCATAAAAAGCTATATAAGAGTATTCTACTCCCCAAAAGGAATAAAATATTTTTAAAATATCTCTCAAAGCTTTATCAAAATCCTTTTGGGAAAGTGCCTTACTCACCGAAGTCAAAAGCGATATATCTATGTTTTCAAGCTTTATTTTGTTAGTCATCTTCTTCTTTTAGCTCCCTTGAGAGAAGGCTCTTCATGCTATCTTCAATAGACATGTTTTCATAAAGGACTTTGTAGACAGCTTTTGTAATAGGAAGGTCTAAATTTCTTTCTATGGCTATATCGTACAAGGCTTTTGTAGTATAATAACCTTCCACTACCTCTTTTATTTCTTCTAACGCTTCTTTTGGGGTTTTCTTTTTGCCTATTAAAAGCCCAAAACGCTTGTTTCTTGATTTGTTAGAGCTTGCTGTTAAAAATAAATCTCCTATCCCTGAAAGCCCATAAAAGGTTTTTTCTTTTGCACCCATGAGCTTTCCTATTTTTATCATTTCTTTTAATCCCCTTGTTACCAAGGCTGCTTGAGCGCTTTCTCCTAAACCTGCACCCTCCACTATACCAGAGGCTATAGCCATTACATTCTTTATAGCGCCGCCTAGGGCTACACCTTTTATATCGTTTGATGTATATACTCTGAAAAGCGATGATGATATGAGGTTTTGTATATTTAGAGCCTTTTCTTTGTTGAAATATCCAAGGGTTAGTGCTACCGGCAAGTCTCTTAAAACATCTTCTGCAAAAGAAGGGCCTGATAGCACAAATAGATTTTCTTTCTTTATACCATGTTCTAACGCTAAGTCTACCACATCTTTGTGGGTGGATATATCTATACCTTTGGAAGCTATTATTATGTCTTTTTCTTTACAATAATCTAATATATGTTTTATGCTTTGGGTGGGTATAGCTATTATCACTAGGCTATGCCTTGAAATTTCCGATACATCTGTGGTGGATTTAACCTGCAGTTGCGATGATATTTTAGAGAGGTTTTCTGCGTTTATGTCATAAATAGTTATGGGTATGTTTTTCTTATTCAAAACGTAAGAAAGTGCATTGCCCCATTTACCTGCTCCAAAAACAAATATCATAATTATATTATATCAGAATATAGTATTAGAAAGTCCTTGTATAATATGATATATATCATTGAAATATATATAATCAATATAATAAAATGAAGAAACTATGAAAAAGGTAAGATATATAGGGGTGTTTTTAGCGGGTTTGGTTCTAGCGTTTAATGTCGCTTATGGAAGCGAATTTGTAAGTCCTATAAGACAAATAATAAATTACCATAAGTATGGGCAGGATATTTACAAAGACCCAATACTTAACATTATTCAAAAGTCGAAGGTAGAGCTTAAAAAACCACAAACTATTTCAGAGCTTGTAAGGTATAGCATAGGGGAATCCCCCATTCCTAAGAAGATAATATCAGATAAATTTGATAAGAAGCTAGTAAAGAGGCTTATCGCCATAGCTAAACAATATTTAGGTACCCCTTACAGATTTGGCGGTACTTCTAGATATGGTATAGATTGCTCTGGTTTTACAATGAAGGTTTTTGATAAATTGGGTATAAAACTTCCAAGAACTGCCTCAGAGCAAGCTCATATGGGAAAGCTTGCTATAAATTTAAAGCCTGGAGATCTGCTATTTTTTAAAACATACAGAAAGCACCATCCCGGCCATGTGGGTATATATATAGGTCATGGCCTTATGATAGATGCTTCTTCTGCTTACGGGAAAGTGGTTATAGAGCCTATAAATCAACCTTATTTTAAGAAGCACTTCTTATTCGCCAAAAGTTTGTTTTGAAGTTTGTTTTATAGGTTTTTTATAATGAATTGTTATATTTAAAATATGGATAATATTGGGAGTAGATTATTCTTTTCCTTGTTACTTTGTTATACGTTTTCTTTTGCTGCAAGTATGCCACGATTTACAAGTATACCACGCACCACAAGTATACCACAATTTACAAATCTATCACGTGGTATGGTCTTGTTTAGGCCTATTCCTATACAAGCCTATGAGGAGCTAAAACCTGAAATGTATAAGGTAAATGTGAAAGTTGTTCCAGTATCTTATTATCCAATGCCAAAAGTGAAATATAGCAACCCTTCAAATGCTATAAAAAACGTAGGAAAAGGGAAAGAGCCTGAAACAATGATAGGGACACATTTTGAAAACACTGTGTTCATAAAAGATAAATTTCTTATAAAAAATATAGACTATCTTTATAAAATGGGATATTTACCGTTTACGGTGAAGAATTACAAAGATTACAAAGATGGATATAGAGTTATTTTAAAATGGGATGCTAAAACTGTACCGCCAAAGCTTGTAGCGTTAAGTATTACTAGCAAAAATAGCATACTTTATAAAAGCGCCATTTTAAGATTTATGAGAGATGATGATATAAAATTTAACCCTAACAATACAATGTTAGCCAATATTATTTTGAATCAGGCTTATAAATCAGGTTTTAAAGCTAAAAAGCCTTTTGTGTGGGTTTATGTAAATCAGCATATACCTCAAAAGGTTTATGTATGGGAAAATGGTAAGTATGTGTTTGAAAGTTTAGCAAACACTGGCGTTATGGGTACTACAAATTCTGGTACTTATATGGTTTATCTTAGATTTAGAAAAACTGCTATGAAGGGAACTTTTCCAGGTACAAATAAAACTTACAATGATCCAGATGTGCCTTGGGTAAATTATTTTTATCGTGGCGAGGCTCTGCACGGTTTTCCAAGAAGAAGGTATGGTTATCCACAATCTGCTGGTTGCGTGGAGCTTCCTATTCCAAAAGCTAAAGATTTGTATAAGATTTTGTATAAGTACGCGGTAGTTACCCTTTCTCATTACGATAAAAGATATTTAGCCACACATCCTTATAAAAGCGTCAAAAATATAAGCACTGAGCAGGCGTCTTTCAAGCCTATAAATCCTTTGAGACTTGGCTTTTAATAAATATTTAACAAGTGTTATAATTTTTACATGTATAGAATAGGTATAGGTCAGGATGCTCATTACTTTGAAGATGGAAGAAAATTATACCTTGGGGGTGAAGAATTTGATGTTGGGTATGGTCTAAAAGGTCATTCGGATGGAGATGCTCTTTTGCATGCTATCACAGACGCAATATTGGGGGCTTTAGCTCAAACAGACATAGGGACTATTTTTCCGGATAAAAGCAAAGAAAATAAAAATAGAAATAGCGTAGATTTTTTAAATAAGGCGTTGGAAATTATGTATGATATGGACTATAGCATTGTAAATTTGGATTGCAATATTATAGCAGATAGACCAAATATATCTAGCATAAGAGACAAATTGCTAGAGAGTCTTTCTAAGCTTCTAAGTGTACCAAAATCAAACATTTCAATAAAAGCTAAGACAAAAGAAGGTTACAACAAAGAAGACAGTTTAGAGGTAGTATGCATAATACTTTTACAAAAGATGATATAGGCGTTTGTTTATCTGGGGGTGTAGCAAGAGGCGCAGCCCATATCGGAGTTTTACAGGCTCTTTTAGAAAAAGGGTTTAAAATAAAAGCAGTTTCTGGTGCCAGCGCTGGAGCTTTAGTAGGGTTATTTTTCGCTAGTGGCTATAACCCTACTGATATGCTATCTATCTTAAAATCTATAAACTGGTACACCACATTTACTATAGGAAAAGGAGGCCTTTTAGGTTTTAAAAAGGCTTTTAATATTATAAGAAGTTATATACCTTACAAAGATATAGGAGATTTGCCAATATATTATAGCGCCAGTGTATTAGATTTATTTTCTGGTAATACTTTATATTTAGATAAAGGGGACCCGGCATCTATAGCGCTTGGTTCTTGTGCTTTGCCATTTGTATTTGAGCCAGTATCTTATAAAGACATGCTTTTGGTAGATGGGGGTCTTACAGATAATTTACCCGCTAGTCCGCTAAAAGCTAAATATCCTAGTTTAAACATTGTCTGCTCAGATATAATGCCAAATGTCTTAGTTAAAGAAAATTTAGGTTTAGTGGGGAATTTTTTGAGGTCTACTTTTCTTATAGCAAGAAGAAATATGGATTTTCAAAAGAAGTTTTGCGATGCATATTTAGAACTCCCTGTTAGCCATATAAGCTTTATAAATTATAAGAAGTTTGATGAGTTATATAATATAGGCTATAACTACACTGTGAAATTTTTTAGTTAAATTTTATAAAATTTTTATATTTCATAGTTTTTATTTGTACAAAAGTGCTTTATATCATAGCTTTTTGATTGTAAAATAAGTTATTATATTAGATAATTTTTATTTTTAGGAGGTTTTAAGAATGAAGAAGACACTTTTAGGTGCTGCAGTTTTAGCACTAGGCCTTGTGGCATGTAGCCACCAACAATCTAGCGAGTCATCATCTTCATCATCAGAGCAATCTGCCGCTACAACACCTTCTACATCATCTTCTACACCATCTTCTTCCTCTACAACTTCTAGCCCTACATCTACAACCACAGCTTCATCATCTTCAGCTGGGCAAATATGTTCTGGCACTGGTGCCCAACAAGTATGTGCTAGTGCATCTTCTATAAACCAAGATGACGCTAAAAAGTTGGTAGCTATGGCTGGTACAAAGGGATGTTTGGCTTGTCACGCTGTGGATAAGCAAGTGGTAGGTCCAGCTTGGATAGACGTTGCTAAAAAGTACGCTGGTAAACCAAACGCTGTAGATGAATTGGCAAAGGCAATAAAGAACGGCAACCAAGGCATATGGGGTGCTGTACCAATGCCAGCTCAAACATCTCTTAGCGATGCTGATGCTAAGAAGTTAGCTCAGATGGTATTAGCTCTTTACAACAAAAATTCTAGCTCCACATCTACTTCAAGCTCAAGCTCATCTTCTTCTAGCAAGGAAAAGAACAATAAGAAGGAAGAAAAAAAGACTGAAAAGAAAGGTTAATTTAATATTTATTTACCTTCCCGTTGAGGGAGGGTTATTCCTTTTTTTAAAGGGGTGTTAATATGAAGAGAAGTTTATTTTTTATTGCATTAGCCTTATCTATGCTAGGTTCTACTACAAACGTTGTAGCTGGTCCTGTATTGGAGCAATTTCAAAAAGAAGTAGAACAAATAGTAGACAAGGTATCGCCTTCAGTGGTTACAATTTACGCCACTCAAATAGTTAAAGCTCCTTTAAATACTCAGCTATTTCCAGGATTTCCGCCTTTCATGATGCCAGGTATACCAACACCAGAAATTCCTGAAAAGGAGAAAGATTTAGGCTCCGGTATTATAATTAAATATATTCAATCTAAAAATGCTTTCATAATTTTAACAAACAATCATGTAGTAGGAAATTCAAAAGATGTAATGGTGAAATTATCTAGGACTATAGAGAGGAAAGCTAAGGTTTTAGGTAGAGATCCAAAAACAGATTTAGCAGTGTTGGAAGTTAGTGCTGAAGGTATAGAGAATCCTGAGTCTAGAGTTGCTACTCTTGGTGACTCTTCTCATGTTAGAATAGGGCAGCTTGTAATAGCTATAGGAAACCCATACGGTTTTAGCAGGACTGTCACAATGGGGGTGGTGTCCGCTTTAAATAGAAGATTAGGTTTGTCTCAGTATGAAGATTATATACAAACTGATGCCGCTATAAACCCAGGTAACAGCGGAGGACCTCTTATAAATATAGAAGGTAAGGTAATAGGAATAAATACCGCTATGGTGAAGGGTGGTCAAGGACTTGGCTTTGCTATACCTATAAACTTAGCTAAGTGGGTTTATCATCAGATAATGGAGCATGGCAAAGTTGTAAGGGGATGGCTAGGTGTATCTATACAACAAATAACACCGGAGATGGCTTCTTCTTTAGGTGTGAATTATGGTGCGATAGTTGCTCAGGTATTTCCAGGTTCTCCTGCCCAAAAGTATGGGTTGAAGGTAGGCGATATCATAGTTTCAGTAGACGGCAAGCCTTTAGAAAGTATAGATGAGCTACAGTTTAAAACAATGGAATCCCCACCTGGTACTGTTTTGACGCTTGGTGTTATAAGAAACCACAAGCTAATTACTTTGAAGGTGAAAACTGCTAAGATGCCAAGCCATACAAATACTATTGGCGGTGTTGCTACAGAAGCTAAAGATTTGGGTCTCATAGTAAGACCTTTAAATCCTCAAGAGCAAAGACGTTATGAGGTAAAGGGCGGTCTCTTGGTGGAGGATGTGCTTATGGGTTCTCCAGCTTATGATGCTGGTATAAGGGCTGGGGATATTATCCTTAGTATAAATTTACACAGGATTTATACAAAGGCTCAGATGAATGATATATTAGAGCGCCTTATAGCCGAGCATAAGAATACGGCTACATTTCTGGTAGATAGAAATGGTCAGAACATCTTTGTAACGGTAAGACTAAAATAATATGCTTATATCAAAATATCAAGGTTCTGGAAACGATTTTATTATAATAGACAATAGGGATAATTTTGTATACAAAGAAGTAGAAGCTTTAGGGTTAAGTATACAAGAGTTTGTAAAAAAGATTTGTGAGCAGCATGTTTCTGTAGGGGCTGATGGTGTTATTCTTATAGAAAAAGCCAAAAATCCAAAAAACCATTTTAGTTGGGCCTTTTTTAATGCTGATGGTTCTTTAGCTGAAATGTGTGGCAACGGCTCTCGCTGTGCTGCTAGGTACTCTTACGAAAAAGGCATAGCTCCTAAAGATATGGTGTTTGAAACCTTAGCCGGTGAAATAGAGGCTCACATTATAGACCAAAGGAGGGTGAAGGTTCAACTTACACCCTATCATTCATATCAGAAAGATATAGAGGTCAAAACAGAGTATGGTGTTTTTAAAGGGCATTTTGTAAATACGGGCGTTCCTCATTTTGTGGTGTTTGTGGAAGAAGATGAATTAGATAAGTTGGATATAGAAAAGATTGGAAGAGCCATAAGATATCATGAATATTTTGCTCCTAAAGGAACAAACGTAAATTTTGTGGCTAGGACAAAAAATGGGGCTTTTAGGGTGAGGACTTACGAAAGAGGCGTAGAAGGAGAAACCCTTGCTTGTGGTACAGGGAGCGCAGCTTGTGGCATAAATGCTTACCTTCTTGGTTTTTCGGCTTCTAACATAGTAGATATTATTACAAAGTCTGGTGAACTTTTAAAAATAACAATAGAAGATGATAAAGTGTTTTTAGAGGGTCCCACTACGAAAGTGTTTGAAGGCATGCTCTCTTACGAGATTTTCTAATGGAGCTTTATTTTTATCTAGATACTTATGTAGGTGAATACCTTATTAACTTTTATATGGTATCTTTTAAGCTTCTTGATTTAGATTCTGTGGAGATTACAGATTTCTACGGTTCTAAGCTTATATCAAACATTCTGGACTGGGATACCTTTAGCTCTTCTGTTGGAAACATATATCTTCTTGAATATGGAGACCCTATTCAGAGATTCTACAATATAGAAGAAGCCATAAGGACTGGATACGATATTATATTTGAGATAGCAAAGTCTTCTGGACAACATCTAAAACCAAGGCCTGTAATTGGAGTGGGCTACCCACCGCTTTTTTTAATTAAGAAACTTTATCCAACGTTATTTGAGGATATGATATTGAAAGAAAGTATTGACGAGTTTTTAGACCAAATATTATTTACGTAAAAATATAAAAGTTTTATGATTTTACTAAAAGCCATATACTAAATAAAAAATATATTTAAAGTATGGAAAAGCATTTTGAAATACCTATAGATTTGTTACAAAAATGTGTAAGATGTGGTCTTTGCAAGTCAGTGTGTCCTACATATAGAGTAAACGAAGAAGAAAGAAGCTTTGCTAGGGGAAGGCTTGCTTTAGCTCAAATGGTGCTGTCTGGAGAGTTGCCTCTTACAAAAGATGTGGCAAGACAGTGGGATGAGTGCGCTATGTGTAGAAGATGCGAGTGGATTTGCCCAAACAACGTAGAGTATAAAGAAATAATGTCAAAAGCAAAAGAACTTCAATCAGAAAAGCTTGGAAAAGACCCGTTTAAATATACTGCTTTGAGCGCTCTTGAAATGATGCAAACCAGTGCTGGTAGGGCTGTTGTTAAAATGATGGGTTCCTTGCTTTCTTTGATACCGAAAAAAGAGTTAAAAACATATATACCATCTGGTATTAACGGAGCTGTTAAATTTATGCCAAAGCCCAGTAAAGATGCTTTTAGCATAAGAGGACAGACTTTCAAAACCGATAAAACCTCTTCTAAAGGTACATTGTTGTTTTTTACAGGATGCATGGTGGATGCTTTTTATACAACTACTGGCAAAAACGCTATAAAGGTTTTAAATAAGGTAGGATACGATGTGATAGTGCCTAAGGATATAAAATGCTGTGGGGCTCCTCATCTTTATTCTGGAAACATAGAAGCTTTTTCTCATCTAAAAGCAAAAAACCAAGAGGAAATATCAAAATATTCTTTTGACGGGATAGTGGTGGTTTGCCCCACTTGTGGTGGGGCGCTTCTAGAAGATTATGGGTATAAAAACGTTTTAGACTTTGCAAGTATAGTGGCTTCTTCTAACGATTTGGTATTAAAATCTAAGCAAAAAGAAACCGTTACCTTCCATGTCCCATGTCACTCTTATAGCGCTATGAAAACACCGGTTTCAGACTTTGAGAACACTATAAAAAAGATAGAGAACGTAGAGTATAAGAAAGCTTCTAAGGCTCAAAGTTGTTGTGGTTTTGCTGGGCTTTTTTCTATGAAAAACCCAGAGTTATCTACTGCTATTCAAAAAGAGAAGATGGAAGACTTTAGGTCTACGGAGGCGAAATATGTATTGAGCGCTTGCCCTGGGTGTGTTTTACAGTTAAACGACGGCAACCTAAAGTTTGGGAACAATCAAAAAGTTATGCACATAGCGGATTTTGTAGCTGATAATCTTGAAGATTAGTCTGCTTGCTTTTAATAAATCGCCTTGAATAATTTTTGTTTGGTTTATAATGTTTATATTAGTAATTTTTAAGGAGACGTTATGGAGAAAATAATTAGAGTGGCTCACAGCCCAGATTCAGACGATGCTTTTATGTTTTACCCAATGGTAAAAGGTCTTATAGATACTTATGGTTTTAAAATAGAACACGTTTTAAAAGATATAGAAAGTCTAAACGAAGATGCCAAGAAAGGAACCTATGAATTGTCTGCTATATCCTTTCACGCTTACCCTTATGTAGCTGATAAATATTATGTTTTACCAAGCGGTGGAAGTGTGGGAGAAGGATATGGGCCTATCGTAGTAACAAAAGAACCCATCGATAGTATAAAGGGAAAGATAGTAGGAATTCCCGGTGAACTAACTACGGCTTATTTGGTTTTGAGGCTTTTTGAAGAAGATTTTAAGCCTGTTGTGATGCCCTTTGATAAGATACTGGATGAGGTGGAAAAAGGTACAGTAGATGCTGGTCTTGTAATACACGAAGGACAGCTCACTTACAAAGATAAAGGTCTTTATAAGTTTGTGGACCTTGGTGAAGATTGGCAAAAAAAATACAATTTACCGCTTCCTTTAGGATGCAACATAGTAAGAAAAGACCTTGGTTTGGATACTATTAAAAAACTTGAAAATATTATGAGAGAAAGTGTAAAAAAAGCTTTGGAAATAAAGAGAGAAGCGCTAAGTTATGCCATAAACTATGCAAGGGATTTAGAGGATGACGAAGCTAGAGCATCTACTTTTGTAAGTATGTATGTAAACCAGAGGACTATAGATTATGGAGCTGACGGTAAGGAGGCTGTGAGGCTTTTATATAAGCTTGGTAAGGAAAGAGGTATTATAAAAGCAGATATACCAGATGTTATTTTTACAGATGAACTTTAAAAGGAGAGTTTTATGATTTTGCAAAAAATATACGATGAAAACATCGACAACGACATAAAAAGCCTTTTTGAGGCTTGGCCAGAGATATCGCATGAAATCACGGTAAAATCCGTGAAGGTGGGTGATGATACTATAAATATAGTACATATAAAAACAAAAGATGAGGACTTTGAAAAGTCTGTAGGGGTATTTGAAACAAAAGAAGAGGCTATGGGCGCTTTTAGAAGCTTTGCATACGAGCTTGGTTTTGAGGAGTATCCAAAAAATATAGCTATTTTGCATTCTGATTTTGATGGCGATAAGTTGTTTCTTCTTTTAAAAGCCAGAAACGATGACAACATACAGAAATTTGACCAGCTTAGCGTAGAAAAGCTCACAAAGGAGCTTCCAAACTATCAAAGGGTTGTTATATACCAAAGTGCCATTTTAACATATTTAAAAGATGTTTATCCAGCTATAGATAGCATAGCTTATGTAATACCTCATAAGTTATCAAGCATAGGCTGTCCTACGCCAGAGCTTCAAGATTTGGCTAAAATATACGGTGTTCCTTTGAATAACAAAGAGGATGAGATAAGGCTTATAGAGAAATTGTTGGAAGACCATAGGGGTCTTTGCAAGGATAAAAGTTTGCCACCGGTAGAAATACCTTTATGAATTATAAGGACATTTTTTTGAAAGTTGTAGCCACTGGTTTTGGACTTGGCAAATCTCCAATAGCTCCAGGAACTGTGGGTAGTCTTAGCGCAATTCCATTTATATATTTATTTGGCAACAGCATTTTTGAAAAGCTTTTATTTTTGATAATGTTTATACCTCTTGGTGTTTTGGCTTCTCAATACATTATAGATATTACTCAAAATCCTGATCCTGATGAGGTGGTGGTGGACGAGTTGGTTGGTTATTTTATCACTATGATGTTTGTACCACACACCTTTTTGTGGATGGTGTTAGGTTTTATTGTTTTTAGGTTTTTAGATATAACGAAACCTTTTGGTATAAGAAAGTTGGAGACACCAGATGGTGTTGGCGTAATGCTGGATGATATCGCTGCTGGGTTTTTGGGAGCTGTATTGCTTTATGTGTTAAAACTTTTATGAATTATACTGTTTCTTTGGCTTTAAGGAATAAGGAAGTCGTAGATTTTTTAAAAGTTGATGCGAATGCACCAACAACATATGTAATAAAGCTGATGGCAGACGCCGATAAAGACTACGCTGTTGTTGTTGAACAAGACAAAGCTGTTGGTATTTTCTCTGAGTCGGATGCTCTTAGAATAAAATATGAGAACAAAGATTTAAGTACTAGTGTCTTAGAGTACGCTTCAAAACCGGTTATAACAGTCAAAACCTCTTACAATCTATTTGAGGCTATAAATTTGATGATTGAAAACGATATATCTAAGCTTGTTATAGTAGATGATAAAGATTGTCCAATAGGAGTTTTATCCCAAAGAACTCTAATAGCTACTATAGACCAAGAGATGTTGAAAAGGCACAAGTTTGTTAAAGATGTTGTAAAGCGTAGAGGGTTGATAAGTCTTTATCAATTTGATACTTTGGATAAGGTTCTTAAAACAATTGTTGAGAACAAGATAAGGGCCGTGGTAATAGTAGAATCTGGTTTGGCTGTTGGTATAATAACTCAAAAAGATTTAACTAAGTTAATATCCTTGGGCGTGGATTTAAGTACTAGCTTAATAAAAGATTATATGAAGCGCCCGGTGGTTACGTGTAAGCTGGATACTCCTCTTATAGAAGTTTCAGAGATGATGGCTAGGTTTAACATAAGAAGGCTTGTGGTGGTGGATGACGATGATAAGCCAATAGGTGTTATAACTCAAGGAGATATTATAAGAAACCTCGAAGAAAAATACGAAGAATATGTAGAAAAGAAGCTTAAGCATATTAGATTCATGTTAAATATAATGCAAGACCCAGTATTAGAAATTATAGATGCTGGAGTTTTTAATCCATCTTCTGGTGTGATAGTATGGCAAAACGAAAGTGCGAAAAGTATCTTCGGGAATTTTCTAGGCAAAAATATAAATGAAATTATAGATATATATACGTGGAAAAGCATCTATGAAAAGCTTAGAAACGATAAAAGCGTAAACTATGAACCTATTTTTATTAAAGATAACATATATCACATATCTTGTGTTTATGTTGAAGATGAACCCAAAATAATAGATGGAAGAATTAAAATTTTATTTAAGGATATTACAAAAGCTTATACATCAGAAATAGAATTAAAAAAAATAAATAAGCAATATAAAAGTATTTTGGATGCTATGGATGATATGGTCATAATCTATGATGCTTATGATTACAAGATAAAGCTTATCAACAACTCAGTTGTAGAGCACCTTGGATACTCCAAAGAAGAGCTTTTAGGTAGAAATTTTTTTGAGATTATACTAAATTCGGAAAATGTGATAAAACGTTTTATAGACCGGATACTAAAAGAAAATAAAAAAGTGGTGGGAAGAAGAGTCTATATAAAAAAAGACGGTAGTTTTTTGCCAGTGCATGTAGTAGCAACAAAGGTAGAATTTGAAAATCATACTACCAAAGAGCATATACTTGTGGTGGCGAGGGACATATCAAGAGAGCTAATTATAGAAGAAAAATTAAAAAATACAAACAAAGATTTAAATACTCTTTATTCTTTTATAACAGACCTTTCTAAAGCTCATAAGGAAGATGAAGCTTACGATATTTTTATACACTATCTTAAAAGGTTGGGAGTAGAGTATGTGCATATGTACAAACTAAATCCTTCTTTAAATAAAATAGTATCTTCTTATCTGTTAAAAGCCAAAAACATATACCAACCTCATAACGATAGCGATATATGGGAAGATTGTCTTGAAGACAACCCATCTTTATGCAAAGTAATTAAATCTGGTGTTGATTTATCTGTTAAAAATGTAAAAACAGATTACGGTTGCCCCATGGCTAAAGTTGGGTCTTCTGTAAAATCTTACATGTGTGTACCTATCTTCTTAGGAGGTGTTTATATAACAAACGCCACCGCTATATTTACTTTAATGTCCTCTAAAGAGAATTTTTTTGACGATGAGACGAAAAGAAAGATAAATAAATTTGTAGAGGCTCTTGTTCCAGTAGTAAGCAATTTAAGACTTATAGAGATAAATAGAGAGCTTTCTATAAGAGATCCTCTTACAAATGCATACAATAGAAGATTTTTAGACGAGATTTTAGACAAAGAATTTAAAAAGGCTGCTAGACGTCAAACAAAGTTGTCTATTATAATGTTAGATGTTGATAATTTCAAAAAATTCAACGATACATATGGTCATCGGGCTGGTGATATAGCATTGCAACACATTTCAAATGTGGTTCAGGAAAATATAAGGGCTTCAGATATTTTTGCTAGATACGGTGGCGAAGAGTTTGTAATAGTGCTTCCAGAGACCTCAAAGGACAATGCTGTTGAAATAGCAAATAGAATAAAAGAGGCGTTATCTAGTAGGGTGTTTTATATAGATGCCGTAGTAGGCTTACCTTCTTTTGATAGCGATTCATACACGCCCCATGAGGCATCTTCTAAATACTTTATAACCGCGTCTTTTGGTGTAGCTACCTTTGATGACGATGCCAAAGATTTGGAAGAGCTTTTAAAAGTGGCAGACATGAGGCTTTATAAGGCAAAAGAGCTTGGCAAGAATAGGGTTGTATACGAGTAAAAGATTACAGTTTTAGGAGGTATATATGGATATTTTAAAGCGTTACATCATTGAGCTTGTTATTTTTGTAACCTCTTTTGGGTTGTCTGTAATGGCTATGGGTTTTTTGGCGGATAGGAATTTTATATTTGGGAGTCTTTTTATGTTTATGCTGCTTCTTTTCCAAGTTTTCGTGATTTTAGGGGCAAAAGGAGACAAAGAGTTTCCAAAAGCTTACGATAAGGATATCAAAGATGTGGGGCTTTTCAATGCGCTCATGCTTATATTTTTCGGAGTTTTTGCCGCAGGTATCGTAATGTCTTTAGTGTAGCTATGGGTTTATCAAAATATCTTGCCATAGTGGATGTCGATGTTTTTAAAGATGATATTTTATTAAAAGCTCAAAACATAGTAAAAAATTATAAAGCTGATATTATGCTTAGGGCTAAGCATCTTAAGGGGAAATATTTTTATGAGTATGCCCTAGCGTTAAGAGATATAGCGTCTTCTAACGGAGTTTTATTTATAATAAATGAACGTTTTGATATTGCTATGGCGGTAAAGGCTGATGGTGTGCACCTTCCTTCAAACGCTTTGGATGTAGCTGTTGTAAAGCAAATATGCAAAGATATGATAGTAGGATATTCTGCTCATTCAAAAGAAGATGTGTTTGAGGCTTTTAGCAAAGGAGCCAATTATGTGACGCTTAGTCCTATTTTTCCTACAAAAAGCCACGAAGACGCAAAACCTCTTGGTTTAAACTATTTGAAAGATGTAGTGAAATCTTCTAAAAAGCCTATTTTTGCACTTGGTGGTATTACGAAGGAGAATTTAAAGGATGTATTAGAAACCGGGGTTTACGGTATAGCTTCTATAAGATTTTTCCTTTAATCTACCTTGTAATAAAGGGTTATAGGCACATTGTCTCTTAGTATTTTTACATTGAAGCTGTCGCTGTTTCGTAGAGTGCCAAGTATTCTAAAGGCATCTTCCGGAGAATTAAGTGTTTCATTGTTTATTGATAATAGTATATCTCCTGGTCTTATACCCATCTGTGCAAACAAAGACCCTTGTTTTACGCTTTTAAACATAAAACCTTTTGAAGTCGGTACAAGGTCTATATCGCTAAACATCTTATATGGATTTGATGTTATTTCAAGAAGCTCGTTTCTACTTATCGTATAAGTATTTTGAGAAGAGCCACCAGACAGTAGCTGTTGTAAGGAAGGAAGCCCGGATGGTGTTTTGATAGAGTTGTGGTTTGTTTGCTCTCCTTTGGAAAGCTTTAGGGTGAGTGTTTTACCGTTTTGACTTGCTATTATATAAAAAGGTTTTATCTGTTCTATGGTAAACCCACAGAAACTATTCCCTACCATAAGTACTTTTTTACCGCAACTGGAGTTAACCAGTACCATTGAATATGCTGGGTTTTGACTATAAGCTATAGCTAATACAAACATGTTTGAATTTGAGCTTGTTGATTGAGTTTTATTTTGACTTGGTTTAAACTTTTCTACTGCTTCTATCAGCGCGTTTTTGTTAAAAGAGTTTGTTAATGTTGGAGTTTCTTGGTTTAATACGTATTTTAAGCTTTTAAGATTGTAATAAAAAGCCGATATACTTATAAATACTATAGTAAAGCTAAACATTAATATTAAAGGATTTATGGAAATTTTTTTCATGGACTTATCTCCATATGCACGGTAAAGTCTTGTTTTCCTGTGTAGTCTTCAGCTTTTAGAAAGCTTATTCTAAACCCATCGTTTTCTATTTGATAGACTATGTTTGCAAGAGTTATTATGTTTACGTTTGAAGCTTTTACGTTGTAAGTGCCATTTTCGTATTTTATGTAATCTAACTTTGTGTTTGAAAAAATAGACCTAACGTATCCTTCATTTAATGTTTTTGTTTTTGGCTTGCCGTTTTTTATAAGAAAGTTTATATGTTCATACTCTGCTATATTGTTGTATAATTTCTCTTTTTTATGGGTGATACTTTTAAAAGCTATGAAACATATACTTATGAGACATAACATATAAATAACGTACCTTATTTTGTAAAAGAAAATTATATATTTTTTGTAGTCTATCTTTCCAAAGCCCATGTTTGCGTTATCTCTTCTAAATTTGACGGTAAAGCTCTTGAGAAGGTTATATTTTTTAAAGAGTTTACCTCTGGTGTGTTTACTTCTGATTTTACAACGAGGATATTGTTTTGGTTTACATTAGACTTATAAAAGAGTTCATACACTTTTGCATCCGGTGGTAGGTTTTCGTAAGCTTTTAGTAGAAGTTTTGAAACTTTAAAGTTATCTTTTGGAACTATCAGAGCTTTAGTTTGTTCTTTTATGTCTACTATGGGTGTATTTGGAAAAGCTTTTTCAAATACCTCTTCCTCTTTTTGTTTTACCATGTTTATTTGGTGGTTTATTGAAAAATCAAAGATCATATAGCTTAAAAATATGCTAAAGCTCAAAACCCCTATATTTATTAGTTCTTTTTTTATTTTTTTTGTAGATACAATGTCGTTATTATAAAATTTGTCCTGGATTTTTTTCAGAGCCCCGCCAAAAGCCAAGAGCTCTCCTTTTTTGATATACAACATAGGTAGTATTTTTAGATTTTTTGTGTTTATATCTTCTGTATCAAAAAGTATATCCCCTTCTATCGTGTTTAACTTGGTAATTAGCTCCTCTTTGTTAAAAAATACTTCGTAATATGTAAGCTTTTTATCACTTATTTGACAAAGTATATAAGATGTGTCATCTTTAAACACCACATAAAGATTGTCGTATTGCATCGTATCTAAAGCTCTCAAAAGCGCAAACACCCATATATCTTCTGTCTCAAAATCAACTTTATCTTTGGTGAGGATTTTATATCCTAATATCTCCATCGAGCTTTCTATATTTGCAGCGTCTTGGTTTAATATTATCAAAGCATCTTTTGGTGGTAAAACTTTTATTACATAGTCTGAATTTTCTTGTTTCTCTTTTATTTCAAATGACCCTTTTGTTTTTTGCAGTATTACAGATTTGTCTAAATATATACCTTTTACGAGCATTTAATCATATTTCTTATCAGACCTTACTTTTATTACGGTATGAAGATTACCTCTTGGGTGAAAATCACCTATCACCTCTAAGAATTTTGGTTTTAAAAGCTCAAAAAGCTTATTGTATATAGTGTTGGTGGCGGCTTCATGTGATATATATTGATTTCTAAATGAATTTAACCATAGTTTTAAGGATTTTAGTTCTACTATATATTCATTTGGTATATACCTGATTTTTATAGTAGCATAATCTGGATAACCAGACCTAGGGCAAAGGCAGCTAAACTCTGGAAAAGACATCTCTATTATGTAGTCGTTTTCTTTAGCTGGGTTATCCCATGGTTCTAACAACGCTTTTTCTATCTCAATCTCACCGTATTTTTTTTCCTGCTGCATAGTGTGATAATATAATAATACATTTATAAGGCTTTGTCAATTATTGGCATTTGAAGCTTTTAAAAGTGACTCTATGTCTTCTTCTGGTAAGGGTTTTGATAGTAAAAAACCTTGGACGTAGTCTACTTCCATCTCTTTTAGCATATTGTATTGCTCTTTTGTTTCCACGCCTTCAGCTATGCTTTTTATCCCAAATTCTTTTGATATATCTACTATGGCTTTGACTAAAGCTTTTGATTTGCTATCTTGAAGCATATTTTTTACAAAAGTCATATCTATTTTTAGAATATCTGCATTTAACTCTTTTAAATAAGCCAAAGATGAATAACCTGTTCCAAAATCGTCTATGGATATATTTACATTTAACTCTTTGAGCTTTTTTATTGTAATTTTAGCTTTTTCTATATTGTTCATATAAATTCTTTCTGTAACTTCGATTACCAAAGGTGTTGCTAGATTTTTTGTATAATAATATATATCGTCTATGAAATTAGCTTTGTTAAAGGTTTTTGCAGATATATTTACACTTATAGGTATTTGCCATGTTTGAATTTTCTTGGAAACCTCTTTTAAGGCAAACTTTTCAAACAAGTCTAAATATGGAGAGCTTTCTAGAAAATCTATAAAATCTTTAGGATAATATATTGTGCCATCCTTGTCTTTAATTCTAACAAGAGCTTCCAAGCCCACTATCTTGCCAGTCTGCAAGTCAAAATAAGGTTGATAGTGAAATATGAAAAGGTCATTTTTTATAGCTTTTTCTACAAGAAAAATAGCTTTTGATATAGATGTTAGCTGTTTTTCAAAATCTTTGTTGAAGAATTTTGTTTCATCTTCATTTTCTTTCTTAGCGAGCTTAAGGGCTAGGCTTGCATTTTCTAATAAGGTCTCTATATCTTTTCCATCGTTTGGATACATGGCTAATACGCTGTGAAAATGGATTTTAAACATTTTGCCGTCTATGAAAATATCCTCTGCGATAATAGATTCTATACTTTTTATGGTGCTTATAAGCGTATTTCCTTCTATGTTTGTAAACAGTATAGAAAACTCATCCGCTCCAGTTCTAGCTAAAATATCCTCTTCTTTAATATAGTTTCTTATTCTATTGGTAAGCTCTTTTAATATCTTGTCTCCGATGTCTATCCCGTAAGCCTTGTTGTAATAAGAAAAGTTATCAATATCTATAAGCAATAAAGCTGCCGGATTTTTTGTGGTTGAAAGATATTCTGATGCTTTAAATATAAAGCTGTTTAAGTTATAAAGCCCTGTTACAATGTCGTAATATTTTATTCTTTCTAATTCTTGAGATAGGTTTTTTTCTGTAGTTATATCTTTACCTATCGATACGAATTTCTTTGTACCGTCTTTTAACTTTACAGGAATTATGGCTTGATCTAAATAGAAAATCTCTCCATTTTTCTTTCTGTTGATAAATATGCCCTCAAATCTTTCTCCTCTTAATATAGTACTCCATAGTTTTTTATAAAACTCTTTGTCTTGATATCCTGATTTAAACATTGAGGGTTTTTTACCTAAAACCTCTTCTTTATCATAACCCGCCAACTCTAAAGCATATTTGTTTATATATTCAATTTCTCCTTTATCGTTTGTCATAACAACCCATTCTTTGGAGTTTTCTATAGATAACTTTAATATTTTGTTCTCTTTAATATCTTCTAATTTTTCAATAGCATAGTTTATTTCTTTTTGTATTTCCTCAATTATGTACTTTGTTTCACCTTGGAAATACTCTGGTACTGGTGTGCATATTGTTATAATAGCTGCTATTTTACCATTCTTTTTTATAGGAATAGCTACCAGCGACTTTGAGTACTCTTTTGATTGTTTTATTAATATCTCTCCTTTGTTATAGGCTTCTAACGTAATCTCTGAATTTAATAGGATATCTTTTGTTTGGTTGTCTTTAATACCACAACTAAATGTTGTTGAAATTTTATTATCTTCGTTTACCTTGCTTATGTAAACTAGTTTTGCATAATCGCTTTCTACTAGCAAATTGCATATACTGTTGTACAATTCTTCTTCGGTATCTATATTTGTTGCTATGTGTATTATTTTTGATAAAATTATGTAAAGCTTCTTTATTTTAGCTTGTTCTGTCACATCTACAAAAAGTGATAATCCTTTAAAACCTTTGTCGTAATATACAGTTTGTTCTGTTGCGTCAAAATATCTATCGTTTATTTTTAGTTCCTTATAAGCTTTTTTAAAATAGCTTCCTTTCTCTCTTTTTTCTAAATCTTTTTTAACTTCACTTGATTTTTCTTTAAATATTTTTTCAATATTTATATTTTGATCTTCTAAAAGCTCTCTCATTAGTGGATTTTTATAGAGTATCTTGTCAGTATAGATGGCAAGTCCTATATCTTGAGAATTGATTATTGTACTTGCTATATCGAATAAACTTCTTATTTTGCTTATAGCTTTTATATCTATTTCAAATCTTAAACTCTTTAGAAAATCTTCTTCTGTTGTAAGCTCAAAATCTTCAAATTTTAAAAGTGCGCTTTTTAACCTATCGTACAGATGAGGCTTTACCATAAAAGAGTGAGTTAAATTGGTTTTTATTTCCTTTATTATCGGTACATCTTTGTTGTATAGTTCTTTTAAATATTGGTAGCTATCTTCATAGATTATTCCAAAATCTACTTCTTTATTTATAACGGCTTTGTATATGTCGTTTTGAGATTTTTCTAGTTTAAATTTTACATTCTCAAATTTTATATCATCTAAAGTTAGCATTGGTATTATGTAAAAAGAAGGTCTTAAAGCAGTTGCTATTGTATCGTTTTCTTTTATTTTATCTTTAAAACCTATTACTAAAAAGTTGTCTGTTTCTTTTTTTATTTTGCCAATAGGTTTATAGCCATTTTCATATAACTCAAAAGCTTTTTCCGCATAAGTGTATACTAAATCATTGTCTTCTTTGCTTATGCTTTCCATGTCTTCTTTGTAGGTTTTAAAACCTTCTAGGATTACGGCTTCATCTAAAATAGACGAAAGATTGTTGGCTATTTTCTGCCATTTTTCTAAGCCTTTCTGGAATTCAGTGTCGTGAGGGCAAATCTCAAACTTTATCATAACATTCCTATAACAATATCAACATATGCTTATATAAGTATATAACATTTCTTTCAATCTTCACATGATTATAAATATTTATTGTTTAAGATTGATGTTTAGTATAATGATCTTATGTATTTTGCTTTTAAGATATTTAAAAATCCTTATTTGAACGGTGCTTTGTTTATAATTTTGTGCTTTTTACCCTTCTACTTTTCTAAAAGCCCAAAAACTTATGAAAATATAAAAATAAAGAGAGTGGATATAAAAAACGCAAGAATAGAAAAGGGTAAAGAGACAAATATAATATATACCGTGCTCTCATCAGATCCAAAGACCCTAAATCCTGTGCTTGCTCAAGAGACTTCCTCTACGGATGTAATAGCTCCTCTTTTTAACGGTCTTACAAAGCTTGATTTAAAAAATATGAAAGTGAAACCAGAGCTAGCTTCTTCATGGAAGGTGTTGAGAGGTGGTAAAACCTATATAGTTTATCTTAGGAAACATCTAAGGTGGTCCGATGGCAAACCTTTGACCGCTTACGATGTGGTTTTCACTTACAACGACATATATTACAATCCCAGTATCCCAAACTCTGTAAAAGATACATTGTCTGTTGACGGTAAGCCCTTTAAGGTAAAAGCTCTAAACAAATACAAGCTAGAGTTTGACCTACCGCATAAGTTTGCGCCTTTTTTAGAGGCTATAAGTGCACCTATACTACCAAAACATATCTTAGAAAAAGCTGTAAAACAAAACACCTTTAGCATGTTTTGGAGCGTATCTCAAAACCCTTCTTTGATAGTAGGTTCTGGTCCTTACAAGCTTGTTAAATATGTAAAAGGCCAATATGTAGAATACGAAAGAAACCCTTATTATTATAAAAGTCAAAAAAACCTACCTTATATAAAACGTATCAAGGCTTTTATAATTCAAGATAAAAATATAGCCCTCATGCAGTTTTTGGAGGGGAATGTATCTTATGTGGGAATATCCCCGGAAGATTTGTCATACTTTGCTCTTAATAGACCAAAAACTCCGGTTATAGTTTATGATTTAGGAGATACCCCTACTACTACCTTCTTGACCTTCAATCAAAATCCTCATGCCGATATACCAAAATACAAACTAAGATGGTTTCAAAATAGGCTTTTTAGGGTGGCTATCTCTTATGCTATAGATAGGAAAGCCATAGCTTCTATGGTTTACAACAATATGGCGACTCCTCTTTATGGTCCTATAACCCCTGCCAACAGACCTTACTATAAAAAGGGCTTATTTAAGCATTATCCTTTTAATTTGTTAAAAGCCAGAAAACTACTTATAAAAGCCGGTTTTTACTATAAAAACCACAAACTTTACGATAAATATGGGCATAGAGTGGAATTTAGTCTTATAACAAACTCAGATGCCCAAGATAGAAAATACATAGGTGCCATAATAAAAGAGGATTTGGAAAAAATAGGTATAAAAATTATATTTCAACCAATAGACTTCAACTCTTTGGTATCTAAACTAACCACACCGCCTTACAAGTGGGAAAGTGTTTTAATAGGGCTAACTGGCTCTATAGATCCAAACAATGGTAAGAATGTATGGTATTCAAGCGGTTCTTTACATATATGGCATCCTTTGGAGAAAAAGCCAACAACTGTTTGGGAGCGTGAGCTTGATATTTTATTTGATGAGGGAGCAAAAACTACAGACGTAAAAAAGCGTATAGATATTTACAGGGCTGCTTTTTCTCTTATACAGTATTATCAACCCATGATATTTATAGTAACTCCTAAAAGCCTAATATCTTCGAAAGACTATATGAGAAACTTTTATCCTACGGTATGGGGCTTTTATAAAAAAGACTACATGTATAGCGAAAATCTTTTGGCAAAATAAATTTGGCTTATGATATAATAATACTTCAATGGAGGCATGCTATGAGCATAGGTGTAATACCTAACGATACTCTATTTGTGGAGATAGTCCTTTTTTTGATTTTTGTGTTTATAGTAAACTACGTTGTGTTAAAACCCTATCTTGGTATAGCTAAAGAACGGGAAGATCAAGCCAACAAGACTTTAGAAGAGGCAAAGGCTTTGGCAAAAGAACGCGAGCTGCTTTTAAAAGAGGCTCAGGAGATATTGGAAAAAGCTAAAAAAGAAGCAGAGCAAATCTTGGAAGAGGCGATTAAGAAGGCCAACGAAGAAAAGCAAAGGATACTAAAAGAGGCTGAAGAAAAAGCAGAGCTCGAATATAAAACCCAAATAGAAAAGATAAAAGAAGAGTTGGAAGAGCAAAAAAAGGTTTTGGAAGCTTCGCTGGATTCACTGGTGGAATCTTTAGTAGAAAAGGTGATAAAGGGGTAGTCTATGTCTAATTACGTATTTGAAAATCTATGGAAGGCTGTAAATGTAATATTGTTTTTTGTTATAGTCTATAAGTTTGCAGGTAAACAGCTAAAAGATATGTTTGAGAAAGCTTATAAGTCTTTAATAGCTCAAGTGGAAGAACCACTTGCCAAACTCCTTTCAAATAGGGAAGCGGTTTCTTTGGCAAAACAAGAAGTTGCACAAGCTAAAGCAAAATATGAAAAAGCTCTTGAAAATCAGAGAATGCTTGCCAAAGAGCAATATGATGAAATTATAGCTCACGCAAAGTTAGTGGCTCAAAATATAGAAAAGATGGGTAAAGAGATGGTAGAAGTAGAGGCAAATAGGCTAAAGTCTCAACTCATATCTGGACTTAGCTCTTCGTTGATATCAAAAGCTGAAGATAAGCTAAAAGATGTTTTTAAAGATGAAAAGGTTGAAATATCTTATATAAAGTCAAGGCTTGAGAGGTTAGGCCAATGAATGTGAATAAAGATTTGGCTAGAAAACTTGCTAAAAAGATAATATCTTCAGTACCAAAAGACAAAGAGTCTCTTGGTGCGGTATCAGATTTTTTAGGGCTTTTAGCATTACTATATAGGAAAGAGCCAAGATTTAGAGACTTCGTTTTATCTCCTTTTGTACCAAATCAAGGTAAAAAAGCGTTTATTAAAAGCCTTATACAAAAAGGTCAAATACCAAAAGAGATAGAGTTTTTTGTGGATGAGCTAATAGACTTAAACCTTCTTAGAATAGTTGCTGAGATAAAAAGACTTTTTGATTACGAAGCGGAGAAGATACTCTCAGTGTATAAGGGCAAGCTTATTTTTGCCAAAGAGCCTACAAAAGAGCTAATAGATGAGGTAATAAAAAGAGTTGAGAAGGTTTTGAATAGAAAGATAGAAGCTGATGTAGCTGTTGATGATACATTAATAGGTGGGTTTGAACTGAGGCTTTCGGGGTTGGTGCTTGATACCTCTGTAAGAACTGTTTTGCAAAATTTGTCCAATAAGGTTAAAAGCTTGTAAAATTGGTGTGAGGGTAAAAGCCGCCAGCTGGGATGACCTTCACGCTAGAAAGAAGGCGGGGTATAAATACCAGCATCAAGGGTATCCTTGGTAAAAGGGTGTGAGATTATGGTACTTGCTTACGATGACGCTTTGGAGATTTTGAAATCTCAGCTTCAAAGTTTTGAAACAGATATAAAGATGGAAGAAGTTGGAGTAGTCTACGCAGTGGGTGATGGTGTTGCAAGAGCATATGGTCTGGACAACGTTATGGCTAACGAGCTTTTAGAGTTTGACAGCGGTGAGGCTGGTCTTGCTTTCAACCTTGAAGAAGATAACGTAGGCATTATTATATTGGGTTCAGAATCTGGTATAAAAGAAGGAAGCATAGTAAAGCGTACTGGTAGAATATTGGATGCTCCAGTGGGCGAAGAGCTTGTGGGTAGGGTTATAGACCCGCTTGGTAACCCTTTGGACGGTAAAGGTCCTATAAACGCCAAACACAGAAGCCCTGTGGAAAAGATAGCGCCTGGTATAGTAAAAAGAAAATCTGTTCATGAGCCGCTACAGACCGGTATTAAAGCTATAGATGCTATGATACCAATAGGCAGAGGACAAAGAGAGCTTATAATAGGAGACAGAGCCACTGGTAAAACCACCGTTGCCATAGATACCATACTAAATCAAAGAGATACGGATGTTTATTGTATATATGTAGCTATAGGTCAAAAGAAGTCTACCACTGCTCGCATTATAGAGCTTCTTGAAAGAGAAGGAGCGATGAAATACACCACAGTAGTAGTGGCTTCTGCTACAGACCCAGCTCCTTTACAATACTTGGCGCCATTTACAGGTTGTACGATAGGGGAATACTTTAGGGATAACGGTAAACACGCTCTCATAGTATACGACGACCTTTCAAAGCATGCAGAGGCTTATAGACAGTTATCTTTGCTAGTGAGACGTCCCCCTGGTAGAGAAGCTTATCCTGGTGATGTATTTTATCTTCACTCAAGGCTTCTTGAAAGAGCCGCTAAGTTGAGCGATGAATTAGGCGCAGGTTCTTTAACAGCCTTGCCTATTATAGAGACAAAAGCTGGGGACGTGTCTGCTTACATACCTACAAACGTTATATCTATTACAGACGGGCAAATTTACCTTGAGCCAGACCTCTTTAACAAAGGTATAAGACCTGCTATAAACGTTGGTCTTTCTGTATCAAGGGTTGGTGGTAGCGCTCAGATAAAAGCTATGAAACAAGTGGCTGGTACTTTGAGGTTGGACTTGGCTCAGTTTAGAGAGTTGGAAGCTTTTATGCAGTTTGCTTCTGATTTGGACAAAGCTACTCAAGATACCATAAATAGAGGTCTAAGACTTGTGGAGCTTTTAAAACAAGGCCCCTATAGTCCAATACCTGTAGAAAAGCAGGTTATAGCTATATACGCTGGTACAAATGGCTATCTCGATGATATACCGGTATCTTCTGTAAGAAAATTTGAGATGGAGCTTTATGGATTTCTAGATGCCAACTTCAAAGATTTACTAGATGAATTAAAAACTAAAAAAGCCATAGATGACTCTGTGAAGGCGAAGCTTAAGACAGCGCTGGATAAGTTCAAATCAAACTTTATTCCATAATAAATTTATTAGCCCCTTTTTGGGGCTTTTCATATTGACAACCGTTTTAAATGATTTTTCTCATCTAATCATTGCAAAATCCTAGACTTGTTATATATATACTTATACCAATTTTAAAAAGGAGGTTGTTTATGGCTTACGAGCATCTCATAGGAACTCTTAAACAAGAAAGCAAAGCTCTTGTCTCTGAGGAAATAAAGAGACGTAAAACGCTTTTAGAAAAGTTAAGAAGCGATGTAAAAAATGATTTTGAAGATATATATAGAAAGGAAAAACAAAAACTTGAAAATAAACAAAAGTTGATGTAAAATATATTTGTTAGTTTAGGGGTCGTAGCTCAGTTGGGAGAGCGCCGATATGGCATGTCGGAGGTCACGGGTTCAAGTCCCGTCGACTCCATTTAACATATCTTATAAACTCTAATTATTTTAAAGGTTTTCAGGTATAATAATAGTATGTCAAAGAAAAAAAGTGGAATAAGATTAAAGGATTTCATAGAAGCCTATGGCTTAGAAGATAGGATAGACGATGTTAAAAACGTATTAAAAGAGTGGCGTAGTAAAAACATATCTCAGATTACTCAATATATAGAAGAGGAAGACAAAGATTTCTTATTGGAATATTACGAGCTTTCAGAGATAGTTATCCCAGAAGAAGAGCTTTCTAAAGTAGAAAAAGAGCCTATTAAACCTACTAAAAGCCAAAAAACTACTCCTAAAAAAGTTTCTAAACCTCAACCACCTCAAACTCACAAAAAGTCAGAAGTTGTTGCTAAAAAAGAAGAACCAAAAGAAGAAATTGAAAAACCTTCTGTAATCAAAGAGGAGACTTTACAAACAAATCAACAAGATTTAATACAAGAACTACCAAAGCAAGAATCGTTGTCTGAAAAAGTAGAGCCCACTATCACTGAACCTACAAGAGAAGTTTCACAAGAAACGATTAATGAAAAAAGCTCGTTAATGGAAGATATGGAGAAAGCCGAACCGCTTTATAAACCAGAAGAAGAACCTAAAGTCATTTCTGCTAGTGTAGAAGAGCCTTTTTCAAAACCACAGGCTAAAGAGAAAAAAACATTGAACGAAGCACCTGAAGAGGCTAAAGAGGAGCAAAAAAATAAAGCCGAGGCTTTAGAAAAGCAGATAAAAGAGGCTATTATTTCAAATTTTGATAAAAAGGAGAAATCCGCTTCCCAAAAGCCTAAAAAGGAAACGCCTAAACCTGTAGAGGAAAAGAAAGCTGAAGAAGAAATAAAGATAATTGAAATACCAGAGATTATATCGGTTAGAGATTTTTCTGAGCTTTTAGGAGTGAGTCCAAACCAAATCATAAAAGAACTATTCCAAGAAGGTATATTGGTGACTATAAATCAAAATATAGACCCCAATTTAGCTGTCAAAATAGCGGAAAAGTTTGGATACCTCGCCGAAGTTAAAAAACCTGAGATTACGATAGAAGAGGAAGAAGAGATAGAGGAAGATTCATCAAAGCTAAAACCGCGCCCCCCTGTTGTGGTAGTGATGGGTCACGTAGACCATGGTAAAACTACTCTTCTTGATACAATTAGGAAAACAAACGTAGCCGCCAAAGAAAAAGGTGGTATAACTCAACACATAGGGGCTTCGATGGTAAAAACCAAAGACGGTAGAATAATTACGTTTTTGGATACTCCAGGACACGAAGCGTTTACTAGCTTAAGGGCTAGAGGTGCTCAGGTAACAGATGTTGCCATCCTTGTGGTGGCAGCTGATGATGGGGTTATGCCTCAAACTATAGAAGCCATAAACCACGCTAAAGCTTTTAATGTGCCAATAGTTGTTGCAGTGAACAAAATAGATAAACCAGGAGCAGATCCTTCAAGAGTAAGAAGAGAACTGTCCGAAGTTGGCATAATACCAGAAGAGTGGGGCGGAGATACCGTTTTTGTAGATGTATCTGCTAAGACTGGCCAAGGCATTGACGATCTTTTAGAGATGGTTATGCTTGTGGCAGATATGCTTGATTTAAAAGCCAATCCAGATAAAAAGGCAAAAGGTACTATTATAGAATCTAAATTAGACAAACAAAAGGGTCCCGTCGCCACTGTGCTTATTACTGAAGGTACTCTAAAAGTTGGAGATATATTTGTAGTAGGTGCTACTTATGGTAGAGTAAGAGCTATGGTAGATAGTTTTGGTCATAGGCTAAAACAAGCTACACCATCTATGGCGGTTGAGATTATAGGCTTTGAAGAGGTACCAGAAGCTGGCGATATACTGAAAGTTGTAGATTCAGAAAAGCAAGCCAAAGAACTTGCTGAGATAAGAAAGTTGAAAAGAGAACAGGAAAAAAATAGAGATATTGGTATATCTTTGGATGATGTATTTAAAAAGATTAAAGAGGGCGAGGTTAAAGAGCTTAAGCTTATAGTAAAAGCAGACGCTATAGGCTCCTTGGAGGCCATTAAGAAATCTCTTTCGGATATAAAAACTTCGGAAGTAAGTGTAAAGGTGATTCATGAAGGGGTCGGTTCTATAACGGAAGGGGATGTTATGCTTGCCAAAGCCGCCAAAGCTATAATTCTCGGCTTTAACGTGAGACCAGATACCAAAGCAAAAGAAGCTTCCGAAAAGGAAAAAGTTGATATAAGAGTTTACGGTATTATATATGAGCTTTTAGACGATGTAAAAAAAGCCATAAGCGGTATGCTTTCTCCTGTTAAGAAAGAGGTTGTGCTTGGTCTGGCAGAAGTAAGAGCTACTTTTAAAGTAAAAGGGGCTGGTACCGTAGCTGGGTGCTATGTTTTAGATGGTAAAATAGTAAGAAATCAAAGGGCTAGACTTATAAGAAATGGTGTTGTGATATACGATGGGAAAATAGAGTCTTTGAAAAGGTTCAAAGAAGATGTGTCTGAAGTGGCTAGAGGTTATGAATGTGGTATAAAACTTGAGAATTACAACGATATAAAGGTAAAAGACGAAATAGAATGTTATGAGATAAAAGAAGAAAAGCAAACTATTTAATGTTATGGTTTAAAGATATATCTAGCTTTAGACTTAAGCTTATTACGCTTTTTAGCTTTTTAGTTATAATTAGCATGGGCTTTGTAGCTATAAGCACATCTTTTTTTCTCCATAAAATCCTGATAAATTATATGTATACTTATTTAAACAATCAAGCAAAACCAGTTATAGAGTTTTATTCTATCTATTCTAACGACCTTGCTAAAGAAGCCAAAGATATGATAGATGATATTACTTCTGAGAACATAACGGCTGTGGTACTTTCTTCCAATGGTAATCTTATAGATGTTGGTTCTTTTGAGGATTCCGAAAAGCCTATCGCTCTAAACAAAAGCATTTTGAATCAATTTTTGAAAAAACCGTTTGGTACTTTTGAAGAAAACGGTGAGGATTACGCTTATATAGTTAAAAAAACAAAAGATGTTTATTTTGTAGTAGTAGGAAGATTGAGGGAGATAAACAAAGTAATCAAAAGATTTGTTTATATATTAACAACTCTCACAATAGGCGTTGTGATATTTTCAGTGCTTAGCATATACGCTATTTTAAACAAGATATTGAAGCAGCTTGACGACATAACAAAGATATCTGAAGAAATATATGCTGGTAATATTGATGTTAATATACCAGATAGCAGTTCAAAGGATGAATTTGGTATTATGTTTAGGGCTTTTAAGAATATGGTAGAAAAATTAAACAACACCATAAAAATCCAAAAGGACTTCATAGCAGATGTATCCCATGAATTTAAAACACCTATAAGCTATATAAAAGCTCAAATAGAGTTTATCCTAACTGGAGTTTATCAGGAAGATGAGATATTTGAAGTACTAAAGAAAGTTTATAAACAAACTGATGTGCTTAGCAAGTTTACAGAGGACCTTCTGGCTTTAGCAAGACTAGAATCAAATATACCTATATCTAAAACAAATGTTGATATCGTATCGCTTCTTAATCAGCTTAAAGATGAGTTTTCCATTCAAAACAGAAATATAATGCTTGATGTGAAAAGCCAAGATGCATGGATAGCGGACCCACACTATCTTAAAATAGCTGTTAAAAACTTGCTTGAAAACGCTATAAAATATTCTGATAAAGATATTGTGCTGGGATATACGGGCGACTGTATCTATGTTAAGGATTTTGGCCCTGGTATACCAAAAGAAGATATTCCTTTCATATTTGAGCGTTTTTATAGGGTTTCTAAGGACAAAAGAGGGTTAGGACTTGGGCTTTCAATAGTAAAAGCTATAGCTCAAATACATAATTTTAGTTTAAAAGTGGAGGTAAAAGAGGGGACAACGTTCTATATATGTAAATGATATAATATTTAAAATGAAAATAGGCCTTATAGCTGGTGCTGGAGAGCTTCCAAATGTTTTTAGGAGAAACGCAAAGCAAAAGGGCAACGATATTTTCACGGTGGGGGCAAAAGATATAACTACCATAGAGGCTGATGTTTACCTTCCTATAGGTAAAGTTTCTAAGCTTGTAGAAATTTTGAAATCAAACAACGTAAAAGACATAGTAATTCTTGGAAAATTTGAGCATAAGTTGAGTTTAGACCCAAGACAGTACGATATAAAGGCTATTTCTATACTAGCATCATTAAAAGACAAAAAACCCTCTAGTATTATAAGAGCTTTTATGACTTTTATGGAAGAAGAAGGTTTTAGTTTTATAGACCCAAGGCCTTATCTTGAAGAGCTTATTATAGAAAAAGAGGGACTTTTAAACGATGTAGAGATAGACCCAGGTGTTTTGGAAGACGTAAAATTTGGCATCGATATAGCTAAAAAAATTGCTGATATGGATATAGGCCAAACGGTTGTAGTAAAACAAAAGGCTATAGTAGCAGTGGAAGCTATGGAAGGGACTGATAAAACTATTCTTAGAGCTTTTGAAATAGCTGGTAAAGATATTGTAATAATAAAATCCGCTAGGACACATCAAGATTTTAGGGTAGATGTACCAACGGTTGGCATAGATACTCTAAACGTTGCTAAAAATGCCAAAGCCAAGGCTATAGCTCTTCAAAAAGGGAAGATGTATTTAGTAGACAAAGAAAAGTTTTTAAAAACCGCAAACAAATTTAACATAAGCGTGTATGCCTATGAATAAAATTTTGATTGTTTTGTTTTTGAGTGCTGGATTGTCTTTTGCACTTGATAGGTGCGATGTTTACGGTGTTTTTCTGGAATCTTGCGCTTTGTTTGGTCAAAAACACAATTTTTCTTCTTGTGGCGATTTTGAAAACGAGCTTTCAAAGATTGTTAAGTCTAACGCTAAAAGCGCAAAACTTTTTATAGATGCTTGTGGTGTTGCTTGTAAAGGCGCTGTTATAAGTAAAGGGCTATCTGATGCTGGTATAGACGCTTTTGTAAAGATGTGTAAGATAGTAAAATGAGAATAGTTTTAGAGCTTTTGAAAGAAAATATAAAAACCAATGTAGAAAATATTTACAAAAAAGCTAAAAAACCTATAATAGCGGTGGTAAAAGCAAATGCCTACGGTATGGGAAGCGTTGAGGTTTCGAAGGTCCTTGATGATAGTCCTTATGTGAAATATTTTGCGGTGGCTTGTATAGAAGAGGCAATAGAGCTAAGAGAAGCAAGTGTTAAAAAACCTATACTTGTGTTAGGTGGTGTTCTTTATAAAGAGGATGTCAAAGCCCTTACTCATTATGATATAACACCCGTTATCTCAAGCGATCATCAATTTGAGATGATAAAAGATAAAAATATAGACTTTCATGTAAAAATTGATACTGGTATGGGAAGGCTTGGTCTTTTTGATTTAAAAGAGGATATAGCTTTTCATCCTAATCTAAAGGGTATACTTACCCATCTTGCTTCACCCTTGGATAAAGACTATAGCTTTTATCAAATAGATAAGTTTAAAGATATTCTTAAAAGCCTAAAGAGAAAAGATTTGGAAATCCATCTTCAAAGTTCAGCCGGACTTATGTATGAACTTGATTTTACAACATCTGTTAGAATAGGGCTTGCGTTGTATGGAGAAAAGCCTTATGATAGCTTTGAAGTGCCTATAAGACCAATATACAGGTTAAAAGCAAAAGTAATATCTTTAAAAGCTTTTAAAAAAGGAGCAAAGATATCCTACGGAGGGACTTACACCTTGCAAAAGGATGCCATAATAGGTGTGGTTTCTATGGGATATGCCGATGGTATTCCTAAACCCCTCGCCAATAAATGGTTTTTTGATTTCAACGGCAATAAACTACCGTTGGTAGGTGCTGTAACTATGGACATGACGATGTTTGAAGTACCAGATGGTATAGAAGTAAAAATAGGAGATTACGTAGATTTTGTGAACGAGCAAAACACCTTTTCTATGGCTTCTAAGATAGTAAAAACAATACCTTACGAACTCATGTGCAGGATTGGTAAAAGGGTAAAGAGGGTGGTGGTATAATACCTATTGACTTTTTATATAGTTATGCTATAATAATAGGCTATTAAGTTTTATAAAATGGAGGCAATATGGATACTGTGAAGACTATAAGGCCAAAACCTCAAGATATTAAAAGAGAGTATTGGATAATAGACGCTAAGGATATGGTGCTTGGAAGATTAGCTTCTAAATGCGCTAGCCTTTTAAGAGGTAAGCACAAGCCAATATATCAACCAGATGTGGACTGTGGGGATTTTGTTATAGTTATAAACTCAAAACTTGTAAAAACCACTGGCAACAAGCTAAGGGATAAGGTTTATCAATTTCACACCAACCATCCAGGGGGGTTAAAAGAAAAGTCTTTAGGATTTATGTTAGAAACAAATCCAAACCAAGTTATTATGTTGGCGGTGAAGAGGATGTTGCCTAAAAATAGGCTTGGTCATAGGATTTTGAAAAGATTGAAAGTTTATGAAACTGATAAGCATCCTCATGTAGCTCAAAATCCAAAACCTATCAAGTAAAGGAGTAAAATATGGCAATAGTAAGAAATTTTAAAGTCTTAGAAGACAACTCTTATCACGGTGTAGGTAAGAGAAAAGATAGTATAGCAAGAGTATGGCTTGTAAAAAATTCTTCTGGATTTATAGTAAAATCAAAAGACTCTCAGAAAGAAAACGATATGAGAGAATATCTTCAAAGGGATAGCTCTTTTGCTAAAGTTTTAATACCTCTTAACCTCACCAACACAAATGGCAAGTTTGGGGTCTACGCCATAGTAAACGGTGGTGGTTTATCTGCCCAAGCAGAGGCTATAATGTATGGTATAGCGAGAGCTTTGGTTTCTTATAATCCAAATTTTAGAACCACATTAAAACGGGCAGGGCTTCTTAAAGTGGACGCTCGCATTAAAGAACGTAAAAAATATGGTAAGATGGGTGCTCGTGCCAAATTTAGATGGAGCAAGAGATAATAAAAGTTGGTATAGCCGGGTTTACTGGCTATACTGGTTTTGAGCTTTTAAGGATATTATCAAAGCATCCAAAAGTAAAAATAACATCACTTTCTTCTACTACTCATTACGATAAATACCTATACGATGTTTTAGAATTTTCAAACATAGAAAATATAAAAATCACAAAAACCCTTGACAACGTGGACGTGGTTTTTTTAGCGCTTCCTCACGAAGCTTCTTTAGAGCAGGTGCCTTACTATTACTCAAAAAATATAAAGGTTATAGATCTATCTGGCGCTTTTAGGCTAAAAGATAAAAATATTTTTAAAGAGTATTACGATTTGGAATACAGGCCTGAACATGAGTCTATTCTTAAAGAGGTGGTTTACGGTCTACCGGAGCTTTTTAGAGAAGAGATTAAAAAAGCTAGCGTTGTATCAAATCCAGGTTGTTATCCAACGGCTGTTATATTAGGGGTTTTGCCTTTTGTCAAAAGGATATCTTACAAAAAACCTATAATTGTAAGTGCGGTTTCTGGGGTTTCTGGAGCAGGGGCTAAACTAAAACAAGAGTTTCACTTTCCTTATATGGAGCAAAACGCCTTTTATTACGCCATAGGAAAACATAGGCATACACCTGAGATGTCTTTGTACCTTGGATTGGATGTGCAATTTAGCCCTATGGTAATGCCTGCTTCAAGAGGCATGATTGCCAATATAAAACTTTTTGATGTAGAAGATATGGATTTTAAAACTCTTTATGAGGATTTTTATAAAGATGAGCCATTCGTAAAGATAGTAAATAAACCCCCTCATACCAAGTGGACGATAGGCACAAACATGTGCTATATATATGTATATTATCATAAAAGCTTAAAAACCCTTGAGATAATAAGTGCTATAGACAATCTAGGCAAAGGTGCTTCTTCTCAAGCGGTCCAAAATATGAACATTATGTTTGGTTTGGAAGAAACCATTGGTATAGATGAATTTCCTGTGATACCTTGAAAGCTCTGCCGATATTTGCCATTCTTTATAACAAAGATTATGAAAGCAATCTTAACCTTGTCATAAAAAATCTTGATTATTTTGGTGGCTTTTGCATATCAGAGCATTTTTATTTTGAGAATCTTCAAAGATATTACTCAAAAGAGATGGGGGGTCCTCTTTTTAAAGTCTATTTATACGGAAAAAACCTTTTTGAAGATACCGATATATTATGGTTAAAGCTAAAGACCATGGACATAGAAAAACATTTTAGTATAGACTCAAGAAGGACCATAAATATAGACCCCGGTTATATAAACAAACAGCATCTTGTTTTGGCTTCTTCTAAAGAAAGGGGCGCTAGAATTCACATAGGTAAAAATATCTTTTTAGAAATGGAATATATTTATATTTTCAAAGATTTTAAAACATTTTACTGGACTTACCAAGACTATAGGTATAATGATGTAAAAGCTTTTTTCAAGATGGCAAGGGATTATTATCTTAAGCTTATCTAGATTTCTTATAAAGAGCGTAAAAGTTTCCTTGTTTTTTTATAAGTTCTTCAAAGGTGCCCTCTTCTAATATCCTTCCGTCTTCTACATAAAGGATTTTGTTGCAGGCTGTGATATTTGAAAGCCTATGTGCTACTATAAGAATTGTTTTGTCTTTAAACACTTCAAATATATTTGATATTATCTCTTGTTCTGTGTGCACATCTAAAGCCGATGTTATCTCGTCCAAAAGAAGTATATCTGGATTTGTTAAAAATATTCTAGCTATTGCTATTCTTTGTCTTTCACCACCAGACACTGTATATCCATATTCTCCAAGGATTGTGTTTAACCCATTTTTTAGCTTTAATAAAAACTCTGCTTTAGCTAGTTTTAAGGCTTTTAGTATAAGCTCATCAGAGGCTTTAGGATTTGCTATTAGAAGGTTGTTTCTTGCAGTATCGTTGAATATAAAAACGTGCTGAGATGCGAAGGCTATTTTAGACCTTACAGATTTGTTGGTGATGTTTTCTAAAGGTGTGTCTTTTACGTATACATCGCCTTTGTAGCTTACAAGCTTTGGAAGTATATCAAGAAGCGTGGATTTGCCAGCTCCAGTGGGTCCTACTATACCTATTTTGTCCCCCGGATTTATGGTTAGATTTATATCTTTTAAGATTTCTTTTGAGTCTATCGTTACATACACGTTTTTCATATTTATAGGTACTAATAGAGAATCTATATCTGTAAAGCCATCTTTTTCTTTTGTTAGAGTTAGCATCTCTTGGACTCTTTTTACAAGTGGGATAGAAGAGCGCATATTCATAAAACCTTTTTGAGTTTCCATTATAGGCATTTGTATAAGCAAAAGTGCCGTTATGTAAGATATAAAGTTTCCAGCGGTTGTATAACCATGGACTATTCTATAGCCTCCATACAAAAGCACCAAACCAAACACTATATAACCTGTGGATTGGTTAAATATAGAGTTTGTTACTGTATAAAAAATAGTTTTCATACCGGCTTTAAATAGGTTTTTGTTGGCTTCTGTGAAACGATTCAAAAAGTTTTCTTCTGCTCCAAAGATTTTTATATTTTCTATGCCGCTTATTAGTTGTGTTACGTGCTGGTTTATAATGCCAAGCCTTTCTTGGTTTAGTTTTACATATTTGGCTTTTTTGCCACCGAAGTATTTTACAGAATAAGATATAACAGGAAAAGCAAATATGATAATAACTGTAAGATAGATATCTCTATAAATTAAAACTCCCAATAGCAACAGTACTGTTATAGGCTCTTTTATAAGAGATAGCATATAATCTATGAGTATATTTTTAACGGCGTTGATATCGTTGTTAAATCTGCTTATTATATCACCGCTTGGATGATTTATGAAAAAATCTACTTTTGAATACAGCAAAGCCTCAAACATCTTTTCTCTAAAATGCATAAGAAGTTTTTCAGATACCATGTTCATAAGAAAGTTTCTTAGAAAAAACCCGATTTGTATTGTAACGGCGGCTCCTGCAAAAAGATATAGTATCATGTAAAGTTTGTTGGCCTCTTTTAGGATAAATACATCGTCCATTATCCTTTTGACGAGATAAGTCATAAAAGATGTACCAAGACCCTCTAGTACAGAACCGAAAATTACAAGTCCTACTAAGGGCCAATAGTGTTTTAGATTAGATAGAAGCCATTTTATTTGTTCCATCAAACATCAAATACATGAGAGCTTTTTGGGTATGAAGTCTGTTTTCTGCCTGGTTAAAGATAAAGTCTGCATGCTTTTCAAATACATCTTTTGTAATCTCTTGTCCTTTCTTTGCTGGTAGGCAATGCATAATCTTTACATCTTTTTTAGCATAGGATAAAAGCTGTTCGTTTAGTTGATAGTCTTTCAATAAGTTTATTTTATGTTCTTTTGACCCATCGTCGTTCATTGAAATCCAAACGTCAGTGTATATTATGTCCTTATCTTCTACGGCTTTTTTAGGGTCTTCTTCTAATATAATCTTAGCTCCGGTTTGTTTTGCCACCTCTAAAGCTCTTTTTAAGTTTCCTTCGTCCGGTGTTAGTTCTTTCGGTGTGCATACTGTAAGGTTTAATCCAAATAGAGCAAAAGCTGATATTAAAGCGTTTGCCATGTTATTGCCATCGCCTATGTAAAGCACTTTTATATTTTTTGTGTTTTCTCTAAAAGCCTCAAATAGTGTAAAAATATCTGATAAAGCTTGACATGGATGTGTATAATCTGTAAGGGCGTTTATAACGGGAACATTTGAATATTTTGCAAACTCTGTAAGCCATTGATGAGAGCCAGTCCTTATTATTACACCATCTACATAACGAGACAATGTCCTGGCACTATCTGATGCATCTTCTCCTCTTGATACTTGAAGGCTTGATTCCTGTAAAAAAATAGGGTTGCCACCGAGCTCTCTTATACCTACTTCAAATGACACTCTAGTTCTGGTGGATGGTTTGCTGAAAAGAAGAGCTATGTTTAAGTTTTGTAGGCTTTTAGGATTGAAGTTGTTGTATTTAAAATCAAAAGATAAGTCCACAATGCGTTTAGCTTCTTCATAAGATATATCAAAAATATCCAAAAAATGCCCTTTCATATATCTATTATAACCTAAATTATAATTATACGCCGGTAAAGATTCTTATTATATCACTTAATATAGCTATCGCGGACAATGAAACCACAAAGGCTATGCCTACTTTTTGCCAGTATTCTTTGAACTTTTCAGATAATGGTTTTCTTATAATCCACTCTATCAAGAATAGTACAATAAGACCACCATCCAACATCGGTATTGGCAATATGTTTATGATAGCAAGCTGTAAAGATACGAAAGCCATAAATCCAAGAAACTCACCCAAACCACCTTCAGCAGCTTTGCCAGACATTTTGGCTATACTTATAGGACCGCTTAAGTTTAAAAAAGATGCATGCATTGTGACCAAAGCTTTAATTGAATCTATACTCAATATAGTTAAGTCTTTTATCTTTTTTAAAGCTTGGACCATTGCTTCGTTTATAGGGTATCTTTTTAAGATATATTTAGTTTCTGGATAAACACCTATATAATATTCTTTTAATTTGCTTGAATATTTAGGCACTAGGTATTTTACCAAAAGCGTGTTGTTTCTTTCTACTACAATAGTTACGGGATGTCCATCGTCTTTTTTCATGTACTCCGAAAGATTATACCAATTTTTTATGGGTAAACCGTTTATTGCTAAAATCTTATCTTTTGGCTTTAAACCTACTTGATAAGCTGGAGAATTTTTTATAGTACCACCCACTACAGCTGGAATATTGGGTAATATGCCTATAGAATCCTGATTTAATATTTTGCCAAGTTTTATGCTTGTAGTATATATATGACCATCTCTTTCAAAAACTACCTTGGAACTTTTTCCAATAGCTCTTATCTCGGCTACATACAAGTCTTTCCACGTTTTTATTGGTGTGTTATCTATTTTGATTATGGTGTCCCCTGGTCTTAAATCGGCTTTGTAAAAGGGCGATTTTTTCATTATATAGCCTACTTTTACTGGTTCGTCTAAGTAAGCTGGTTGATGTATGCCTATATAAAAAGACAAAGTAAAAGCTACAAAAGCTATTAGCAGGTTGAAAAATGGTCCTGCCGCTGCTATTAAAATCTTTTGCCAAGGGGCTTTTGAGGAGAAGGCTCTCTTGTCATGAATATCCTCTTCTTCACCGTATAGCTTTACATAACCTCCCATTGGTATATAGGCTATCTGGTACTCTGTTTCTCCTATTTTCTTCTTGAAAATAGGGGTCCCAAATCCTACAGAAAATACTTCTACTTTTACGCCAAAAAGCTTAGCTACTATAAAATGGCCAAACTCATGGAACACTATAAGTATACTTATTAATATCAAAAACGCCAACACTGTGTGTATCATCAAATCCTCGCCACCGACACAATTACTTCTCTTTCTCTTGGTCCATCAAACTCTGCTAAAAATACAGCTTCCCATCTTCCCAACATAAGCTTACCTTCTAATATAGGTATTATCCGTGAATTTCCTATGATAGAAGATTTAATATGAGCAGCTGCGTTGCCTTCGGTATGGGCATATCCGTTTGACCAGGGTACTAACTTTTCTAAAGTGTTTAATATATCTTTAACCACATCTGGGTCTGCTCCTTCATTTATAAATACTGCTGCTGTAGTATGAGGGACATACACTATGCAAAGACCATTATCAACAGAAGAGGCTTCTACTATGTCTCTTATCCTTTGGGTTATGTTTACCACCGAAGTGTGTTTTGCCGTTTTTACTTTGATTCTTTCTATCATAATTTTATTTTACCACACTAAAGTCTTTTGCTTTTAAAGAAATCTTTTAGCATATCTTCAAATATCTTATTCTTTTTATACTCCCATTTAACCTTAAAATCAAAATATTCCAATATGTTTACGTTGCTTACAACAGCTCCTTTTTTTTCATCTAAAGAAAAAAAATAAACCTTTTCTATCCTAGACAGTGCTATTGCATAAGCGCACATAGGACATGGCTCTAAACTTACGTATAAATTGTATCCATCAAGCCTTTTTGTGTTTAGCTTCTCCATAGCCTTTTCTAAGGCAAGCATCTCAGCATGTTCTATGCTTTTTGTGCCGTTAAAAGCATAAGATACTATTTCTTCATTTTTTGCAACTATCGCACTTACTGGAACTCTATCCAAACTTTTGGCTTCTTGGCAAAGTTCTATAAGCTTTTTCTCTATATACGCTATTTGCACACTTCTTCAGATTGAAGCCTTTCTAAAGACATATCTTCAAGCATTTTGTAGTCTTTTTTTATGTCTCTTCCCGCTCTTGTGAGATATCCACCTGCCATCAAAGCGTTTGCCATAAAAGCAGCCATGCCGTGAAAATCTCCAAGAGTTTGTTCTCTTCCACCGCAGAGCCTTAACTCAGCGCTTTTGTTTGTAAATCTAAACATCGCTATTATCTTCAAAGCATCTAAAGCTCTTATAGGTTTGTTGTGCTCTAAGGGCGTGTTTGGTATTGGCATTAGAAAATTTAATGGTATAGAATCTACTCCAAGCTCTTTGTAAACAAAAGCCAAATCCACTCTATCTTCATCGCTTTCTCCAAGACCAAATATAGCACCGCTACACGTTGAAAGACCAGCTTTTTGTACGTTTTTTATAGTTTCTAACCTTTCTTTCCATGTATGGGTAGATACTATGTTTGGGAAATAATTTTCTGATGTCTCAAGGTTGTGGTTTATGCGGGTTACCCCAGCTTCTTTTAGCTTTAAAAGGCTATCTAAGCCTATAGTACCAGCTGATACACATACGTTTATGGGTATATTTTGGGCTTTTATCTCTTTTACGGCTTCACAAAGCTTTTCTACTTCTTCAGAAGATGCCGCTTTTGCACTTAACACCATGCAGTATCTATTTGCGCCGTACTCTACACCTCTTAAAGCTCCTTCCACCAATTCTTCTTTATCTACTAGCTTATATATATTTATAGGGGTTTTGTAAAATTTTGATTGGGCACAAAATTTACAATCTTCTGAGCATGCGCCGCTTTTTGCGTTTATAATGGAACAAAACTCAAACTTTTTTGAGTCGAAAAACTCATCTTTTAGCTTAGAAGCCAAATATACTATAAGGGGTATGTATCTATCTTCGGCTTTTAATATAAATAAAGCCTCTTCTTTTGAAATCTCGTCGTTTTTGGATTTTTGATATATATCAAAAAAAATCTGTTCCATAGCAAACTCCTTTTAAAAGTTGTTTTGAAAGTATAAAATTAAATACAAATATTTCAATGATGTTGGTTATTCAATTTTTCTAGCGGCTGGAAATAATATTACATCTCTTATAGAATCCACGTTTGCAAAAAGCATCACTAATCTATCTATACCTATACCTTCACCAGCCGTTGGTGGCATACCGTATTTTAGAGCTTCTACAAAATCATCATCTGTTTCCATGGCCTCCTCATCACCAGTGGCTTTTTGTAGCTTTTGTTCTAAGAATCTCTTAGCTTGGTCTTCTGGGTCGTTTAGCTCTGAGTAAGCGTTTGCTATTTCTTTTTTGTTTATGTAAAGCTCAAAACGTTCCACTAATTCATCATCTTCTCTATGAGTTTTAGCAAGCGGTGATAAAATCTTTGGAAAATCTATTATAAAAGTGGGTTGTACAAGCTCGTCTTCTACAGTATATTCAAACACTTTTTCTATAAGCTTTGCTTTTGGCAATGTATAAGCTCTTGGTATTCCAAGCTCTTGGGCAAACTTTTTAAGCTCTTCTTCGTGGTGTAGGAAAAACTTTTTATCTTTTGATGTTTTTTCTTCTAAAAGCTCAAAAAACTTAGCCACTTTAAAAGGAGGTTTTAGGTTTATAACACCACTTTCTGTTTGTACTTTGTCAATACCTGTAGCTTCTGTAATGTAGTCAAAAAGCTCTTCTGTAAATTTTATTAGTTTTTTGTAATCCCAATAAGCAGCGTAAAATTCTACCATCGTAAATTCTGGATTGTGGGTAGTATCTACGCCTTCGTTTCTAAAATTTTTACCTATCTCGTAAACCCTAGGTATGCCACCCACTATTAACTTTTTCAAGTAAAGCTCTGGTGCTATTCTAAGATAAAGCTCAGATTCCAAATAGTTGTGGTATGTGATGAAAGGCCTTGCGGTAGCTCCAGAGGCTATAGGCTGAAGTATAGGGGTTTCTACTTCCATAAACTTATTTTTATCAAAAAATTCTCTTAAAGCTTTTATGATTTTTGACCTTAAAACAAATACTTTTCTAGAGCTTTCGTTGGCAATGAGGTCTAAATACCTTTGGCGATATTTTATCTCTATATCTTTTACACCATGCCATTTTTCTGGCATGTTGTTTAGAGCTTTTGTTAAAAGCTCAATATCAAAAACTTCTACGGTAAGTTCTCCGGTATGAGTTCTAAAAAGCTTACCTTTTACGCCTATTATATCTCCTACATCTAAAAAATCTTCTACAAATTTAAACTTCTCATCACCCACTACGTCTTTTTTAATATATATTTGTAGTTTTCCGCTAAAATCTTGTATATGTCCAAATATAGCTTTGCCCATGCTTCTTAAAGCTATAAGCCTTCCAGCTATAGATATATCTTCAAAGTTAGGGTCTAAATCAAACTCTTTTTTTATGTCTTCTATCGTCGTGTTTGGCTCATCTGATGAAATTTTGGCATCTATCAAGCTTAATTTTTCATCCACCCTTGATAGTATACCTTCTATATTGTAAACCTTGTTTGGCTCAAAGTTTTCTTTTGTGTAAGCCAACATCTCAAGACCTTTTTCAGAAGCTATTCTTAGTACAAAACCATCCTCTAACTTTGAGACCCTTTTTACATTAGCTTTTACAATTATCTTGTCTTTTCTTGGCTCTTTCTCATATTTTTCTCTTATATCGTGTATAAAGTAAGGGCTTTCAAACTCATACTTGTAAACATGTTTTTGGCTTTTAGCAAGCTCTTCCAATTTTTTCTTTCTAAACTCTTCCATAGCAACATTATTTTAGCACACAACTTAACGCTTTTCTTTGTAAGCTACCAAAGCTATATTTCCCATGCTTTTAAACCTTTTTTCAAAACCCTTAAAACTCATAAATCTATCTTTTTTATAACCATCGTTCATAAAAAATCCTTTCCCATTAAATCCAGTTACCACTACATAATGAGGTATTGAAACTAAAAAATTTCCCATATCTAAAAGGACTATAACAGGTCTACATTTTTTAATTTGATTTTTGATAGAGCTTACACTTCTTAAATATTTTGTTTTAAAGCCCTCTTTCTCAAAGTAGTCTTGAATATCCGTTATAAGACTCTCTTTTATAGAAGGTGTATATACTGATTTTACTATACTATTAAAAGGTTTTTCATCTTTGTAAAATATAAGTGTTTCTTCCACTGCCACTGGACCGCAAAGGTTTTCTTGTTGTTTTATAAATGGTACATCAATATGGGAGCAGATATCACTCCCATATGATAACACTGTGCAAAAGATTATTGTAAAAAGTACGCGTTTTATCTTATAATCACCTCTTTTCCAGCTAGTCTTAGTATAAGCACCACCAATAGAACTATGACAAGGACTGCTATAGCAAGCCCAAGTGCGTCACCGCCTGCATTTAGTTTTTCGGAAGCGTTTGCCAAAAGTTTAAGCTGTTCTTCATTCATAGATTTTAGTTTTTCTTTAACTTCTTTGGGGTTCATGCCGTATTCTTTTAGCTTTTCGGCTACTACTTTGTTTTCTAAAGCTTTTTGAATCTCTTTTATGTATTGACTTTTGCTACTGTTTATCTCTATAGGTGGTTTTGAGCTTACAAAAGATGCCATGGCTGGCGATACGTTGTAAAACATCGTCCAGGTTGCCAAAGCAATAGCTAACTTTTTAATCTTCATAAAAAACCTCCTTTAAATATATATAAAATATTATAACTAAAAGCTTAAAAACTCTTGTATAAACAGTGGATTTACAGTGCGGATACCTAGTTTATCCGCCCAAGTGTTTATCCCTTCATCTGCCGAGAGTATAGCACCGTTTAGTTCCATAGCAAGCAGTATTATATCTACATCTTCTTTGCTATCAAGGGTTCCTTGTCTTAACGCTTCTTTATATTTTTCCCTTAGCTTTGATACAGCGCTTGGTATATCTTGGGATTTATCCTTTATTAATTCTTCTGCTATTCTAAGACCTTTGTTTATCCTTATCCTAACATCTTCCACAAAATCAAATAGTATGCTGGCATTTATGTTTATGTTGCATCTGTTTGGAGACTTTATGATAACAGCTGATTCAAATTTACTCTTTAAGGGTTCTAAATCTACCACTTTGCATAGCTCTATATAAACTGTTCTTGGCATGTGGATTTTTTTATTGCTTTTATGAGCAAGACCTATGAAAGCTTCTATTGCGTCTATTGGTTGGCCTAAAGAGATGTTTTTATATACGTTTGGGTTTGTAAATATGCTAGTATCTATTATTACGTTATCTTGCATTAATATATTGTATCATAAAGTTAGCTAAAGGCCCCCATCTAAACTTGGGGGCATTAAAACCTTTGTTATTGTCCGTTTGAGCCAGATGGAGCTGCTGGTGCTGGCGCAGGTGTAGAAGATGAGCTTGAGTTATTTGAGCTTGAGCCAGCTGAGTTTGATGATGAGCTTGTGGTACCGTTGTTTGAAGAGCTTGAAGAGCTAGTAGATGGTGTGGTGGCTCCATTGTTTGAAGAGCTTGAGGATGAAGAAGACCCAGCTTCTGGTGTTGCTGGTGTTGGTGCTGGTGGTGCTGCATTTTGGGTAGCTGCTGGTGCATTTTCGCTACCACTGCTTTGTTCGGCGGACTGTTGCTTTGAGCAAGCAACAAGTGCCAAGCCTGCGGCTGCTATGATGAGTAACTTTTTCATCTTACTCCTCCTTTAAAAAAGTATAAATTAATTATAAAGCAATTTTATAAAATTTTCAAGATTTTAATTTACAATATTAATCTTAAAAACATTTTTAATTTTATCCCATACTGTAGGTTCCTTTGGTTTTAATAAGAATTTATCTATATAATCATCGAGGTATAAAAATTTATCGCTTAGTTTTCTTAAAGAGTAAGAGGATGTTTTCTTAAAAGTTGCATTCTCTACTCTTTTGCCCAAGGATTGCACGGTTTCTACTGTATATGAAAAATCGCTATCTCCACTTACAAGCACACACGTATCGTAAGCGTTTTTGTAAGCCAAAGATAGCATATCTGTAGCTAACATTATGTCTACCTCTTTTTCTAAAAATGTGCCGTCTGGTAGTTTTCTAAGCTTTGCGAGCTTTACTTTTATACCCATAAAAGAGATATCTTCTAGAAATTTTTTTTGCCTTGAAAAGCTTTCTTTAGCTTGCTTATCCATATCTTTGTCGTTTGGAAGCGCTGAGTAAAAATAAGCCCTCACCAGATATCTATCTCCTGTTAGAAATTCTACAAGTTTTAGATAGTCAATTTTAAAAGTTTCATTTTTAAGTCCATGAAATACGTTGGAGCCATCTATAAAGACAATTACTTTTTCTTTTTCCATTTAAGACAAAAGCTTTTGAGCTTTTAATAATAAAGTATTTAAAAACTCTTTTGACGTAGCTTCACCGTAAACTCTTATAAGAGGTTCAGTGCCTGAGGCTCTTAGCATTACCCACGAGTCATCTTCAAATATAAGCTTGAGTCCATCTTTTGTATTTATCTTTTTTATTTTTATGTCATCTAACTTGTCAGGTGGGTTTTTGATAAGATTTTTGAGCCTTTCTTTGATATGTTCTTCTACTTTTAAATCTATCCTGTGGTAATATGCTTCTCCGTATTTGCTAAATATGTTATTTATTATATCTGACAAAGATTTGCCCTCTAAAAGCATCATTTCTATTATGAAAAGCCCAGATAAAAATCCGTCTCTTTCTGGTAAGAAAAACGGAAATCCATACCCTCCCGATTCTTCTCCACCAAATATTACATCTTTTTTAAGTACAACTTCATTTATGTATTTAAATCCTACCGGCGTTTCTTCTACTTCTATCCCAAAATCTTTGCATATCCTATCCACCAAAAAGCTAGTAGATACGGTTTTTACTACTACACCGTTTCTTATGCCCTTATTTTTTATTACATGAAGCATCAAAAGGATATAAACTAACTGTGAGTTTACAAACTCTCCTTTTTCATCCACCAAAGCTATCCTATCTCCGTCTCCGTCGTTTGCTATACCAATATCAGCTTTTAGGGTTTTGACTTTATCTTTTAAGATACCTAAATTTTTCTCAATTGGCTCTGGGGCTCCTTCTCCAAAAAGTGCATCTTTATGGTGTCTTATAGAGAAAAGATTTATCTTTTTATCTTTAAAAGCTTCTAAATAGTATTTAAAAGAAGGACCATACATAGAATCGTGTACTATGTTTAGCTCTTTCTCTAAAAGAGCGCCTTTGTTTATATTTGATAACGTTTTTTCTATATATTGTGATATAATATCTACCCTTCTTATTTCATGCTCTTGAAAGTTAACATCTTTTATGTTTTCAATCTCATCTTCTACATCTTTTATAAACTCAGGTGTTGCTGCACCTCCAAAAGACTCTTTTATCTTGTAGCCGTTGTAATAGTATGGATTGTGAGAGGCTGTTATCATCACCCCTTGGTGATACCCCATGTATTTTACTGCAAAAGATATGTTTGGAGTGCTAACGGGCTCTTTCACCACATCAGCTTCTATACCTTCTGTTTTCATTGTATTTGCTACAAGCAGGGCAAACTTTTCTCCTAGAAATCTATGGTCATACCCTATTATCACTTTGTTTAGATTGTGTTTTGTGAGTGCTTTTGCGTGAGCTTTGGCTACTTTTACTATGTTGTCTTGGCTAAATTCAAATCCTATTATGGCTCTCCAGCCATCAGTTCCAAACTTTATCATTTATTACCCCCTTTGTCCTAGTTTTTTCTTACGCTCTTCTAATCTATCTTTCAGTGTCCTAAATTTTGGCTTTTTCTCTTGAAATTCTTTTGATATGTTTTCTAAAGCTTCGCTCATAGCCATACTTTTGTTTAGCGTGTCTATCTCCAAATTAAACATATTTTGCTCTTCTTGCTCTAACTCTTCTTTTGATATTTGTGCGCTTATAATGGATTGTATAGTGGATATTTTGAAATTCAACATAAGCTCTTCAAAAAGTCTAAAAGCTTCTTTTTTAAACTCTACAAGAGGGTCTCTTTGAGCGTAGCTCCTAAGATAAATACCTTCTCTTAACTTGTCTATAGTGTGAAGTTGCTCTCTCCAGAGGTTGTCGATGATGTTTAAGGTAAATACTTTCTCTATCTCCCTCATAGTCTCTTCGCCTAATTCTTGTTCTTTCTGTGTGTATTTGTCCAAGGCTAGTTTAAATATTTCCTCTTCTAGCTCTTCTCTATCTTTTGCTTCAAACTTTTCTGGAAGCTCCAAGTTTATCCATTCTTTGAAAAATGTCCTTAACGGTTCTAACTCCCATAGCTCTGGTTCATCTTCTGTTAAAAGCGTAAAGACTTGATAATGTACTACATCTCTTATGAAATCTTTTATTTCTTCTTTTATATCGTCTTGGAAAAGGATAGAACGCCTTATATCGTATACCACTGAGCGTTGTATGTTTATCACCTCATCGTACTCTAAAAGCCTTTTACGAGATTGGAAATTCTGAAGTTCCACTCTTTCTTGCGCTCCTTCTAAAGACTTTGACACTAAGGAGCTTTCTATAGGCTCTCCTTCTGGTATCTTCATAAATTCCATAAGTTTTTTAACTCTATCTCCGCCAAATATCCTAAGAAGATCATCCTCTAAAGATAGTATAAATCTTGATTCTCCAGGATCTCCTTGCCTTCCTGCCCTACCTCTTAGTTGGTTGTCCACCCTTCTAGATTCGTGTCTTTCAGTACCTATTACCAAAAGCCCACCAGCTTTTATAACCTCTTCTTTCTCTTTTTGAGTTATTTTAGTAGCTTCTTCGTAAGCTTGTTTCCACTGCTCTTCGGTGGCTTGGTTTTCATCTATGCCTTTTTCTTTCAATATCTCTCTTGCTAAAAATTCTGGATTACCACCCAAAAGTATATCGGTACCTCTTCCTGCCATGTTGGTAGCTATGGTGACAGCTCCTTTTCTACCAGCTTGAGCTATTATCCAGGCTTCCTTTTCATGTTGTTTAGCGTTTAACACATTGTGTTTTATACCCTTTTTTTCTAAAAGCTTTGAAAGTGTTTCAGAGTCTTCTATCGACACTGTACCTACCAATATTGGTCTTCCTTTGGCATGATTTTCTTCTATTATCTTTGCTATGTATTCCCATTTTTCTTTTTTTGTCTTAAAAATTGCATCTGGTAAATCTTTTCTTATGTTTGGTTTGTTGGTAGGGATTACCACAACGTCTAAGTTGTATATCTCTTTAAACTCTAGTGCTTCTGTTTCTGCGGTACCTGTCATACCTGCAAGTTTTTTGTAAAGTTTAAAATAATTTTGAAAAGCTGTAGTAGCAAGTGTTTGGTTCTCTTCTTGGATTTCTACGCCTTCTTTTGCCTCTATAGCTTGATGAAGACCTTCGCTCCATCTTCTACCAGGCAGGGCCCTACCGGTGAATTCATCTACTATTAGAATTTCACCGTCTTTTACCATATAATGTACATCTTTTTTATAGAGGTAATGGGCGAGGAGGGCTTTGTTTATAGCGTGAACTAAATCAATATGCCTTATATCATATAAATTTTGTATGCCAAAGTACTTTTCTGCTTTTTCTATACCATCTTCTGTAAGCATTGCTGTTCTATTTTTTTCATCAATTGTAAAATCTTTTTCGATTTCTAGGATTTTTACAAACTCGTTGGCTTGTAATACTACTTTGTTGTCTAAGTTTGAGGGACCTGCTATTATAAGAGGTGTTCTAGCTTCATCTATCAATATGCTGTCTATTTCATCTACTATTGCGTACCCATGACCTTTTACTTGGACTATTTGGTCTTTTGATACTGCCAAATTGTCTCTTAGGTAGTCAAAACCAAACTCGTTGTTAGTACCATATGTTATATGAGCCTCATATGCTTTTACCCTTTCTACCGGTATTGCTTTCGTAAAGTAAGAGGTTTTAGCGTGTACATCTATTTTAGAGTAGTCTATAGCATCTCCTACCATACCCCTTGGCCATACCCTTATATCCTTTTCTATCGCTTCCATAGCTTTTTCTGGGTCTTGCCAATCTATCAAATAACTCATGCTATCCGAGTTTATGACACCCACCTCGAGCCCTAAAAATCTATATATAGGCCCTATCCATGTAGCATCTCTTTTTGCTAGATAATCGTTAACGGTTACTACGTGTACACCTACATTTGTTAGCGCTGTAAAAAAAGCTGGCGCTGCTGCGACGAGGGTTTTACCTTCACCAGTTTTCATCTCGGCAATTTTGCCTTGGTAAAGCACTATCCCACCTATTAGTTGTACGTCAAACTGCCTTAAACCCATTGTACGCTTTGAAGCCTCTCTTACTAAGGCTAAGGCTTCCACCAACTCCTCAACTATTTCACCTTCTATTATAGCTTGCTTTAGATGTTCGTTTTGATTTACTTTAAAATAAAGTTCTTGGGCTTTTAATACAATATCTTTGTTTGAAAGTTTATCTAAGGACTCTTCAAGGGCATTTATCTTTTCTACCCACTTTCTTATCTTTTTTATTTCCCTATCGTTTTTTGTACCAAGAATTTTTTTTAAAATGTATTCTATCATAAATAACCAGCCTCTACTCCTATACACGCTTCATAGATAAAATGAATTTTGTCTTTATATTTTTCAATGACCTCATAGTTTTCAGCGCCAGGTTGAAGCCACACCGTTTTTGCACCAAGCTTGATGGCCTCTTGAACTATAGGTTCTACATGGGCTGGGTTTCTAAAGACGTTTACTATATCTATGGGCTCTGGTATCTCTTCCAAAGAGTTATATACTTTTAACCCCATAATCTCTTGGCCTGCCAGCTTTGGATTTATGGGATATATTTTATGAAGGCCCTTTTTGAGAACTCTTTCAGTCACATAGTAAGCTGGCCTTTCTTTGTTGTCTGAAAAACCCACCACCGCTATAACTTTTGCATTTTTTAGCGTTTCAAATGCATCATCTTTATGCTTTGTATCACCTTGTTCCATAACACTGCTCCTTTAAAAGCTACAAACTTAAAATTAGCTATTTATTATTATAACATCAATATTTATAAATGCCTATTATCTTATTTTGAAGCGGTAAGTAGTAAAGCTTTGTAGTAGATGTTTGACTTATACCTCCTATTTTCTCATTTGAAACTATCTTTATGATTATTGTGCTTGATTTAGTAGATGTTAGATGTTGTATTTCATAAACATCATCTAAGGATAATCCCATTATGTTTACTAAATCTTGGACATTTTTTAGGGTATGGTTTTCTCTATAATCTAACATGCTTTTTGCTATAGAATCTGTTATATCCTTGTTTAGAGCTTTTATTATAGGTATTGGTATAGTGTTTATATTAAGATTTTGGTTTTTAGTGTCTAAAAAATACCATATGCCTTTTTGATATTTTTTACCATGGCAATTGTTTTTGTATAAAAGGTTGCTGTAGGGTGTGGCGTAAAGAAGTTCTTCTTTTGATTCCATATTTTTAAATGTTGGCATATAGTTAAGGTTTTCTATGTTTATATTGCCTTCTTTTTGCCCGCTTATCCAATAATACACATAGTAAACAAAGTCTCTTGGCATGCAAAACTCTTGAGCCATTCTTTTAAACACTTTAAAATAATTTGGATTTTTTATAAGGTTTATATTTAGTTTGTTGTCATCTTCTATGATGATATTTATTTTTATACCTTCAATGTTTATTCTTTTGTTGTAGTAAGGGTTGTAGGGATTTTCTTGATAAATTTCTTTGGCTTTTTTGATTAAAATTGGTATCAAAGAGTTGTTTGTGATATCAAGGCTTTGTTTTAGATAAAGTTTAAGCGTATAGTTGTAATAAGTTTTTGCTTCTTTAAAAGCTTCCAAACCATAAAATATAGCACCCAAAGAAAAAAACAAAGCTAATAAAACTATCATTGAATATTTATGCTTGGGTTTACAACAGTTCCGCCAAATACGATATGCATACTTTTAAAAGGTGTATTTATGAGACCAGACCCAGATATTTTTGAGTTTGTAAGGGTGTTTTGGTCTATACTTACAATGCCATCTCCTTTTATGTCCACAGATGTGTTTAGTATATCTACTTTCCCTCTAAAATGGAAGTGCGTTTTTCTAAAGTTTAGTTTTAGGTTTTTGATAAGATAACCTTTTATGTTTAGCATGTTAAAATTTATAAAACCGTTTATAGAAGCTGGAGTGAGCTCCAACTGTGAGTTCATCTGGCCACTACCTTTTTCGTTGCCGGTTTTTATACAAGATATAGGAAACCTTTTCGACGTTATTTTTATATGCTTTAAGAGCATATTTTCTCTTATGTTGGTGTATCCATTGCTGCAAGTAAATGACACATTTAAAATAAAAGGTGGATAAAAGCCAGCTCTTAGATAAGAAAGGCGAGCTATATATTGATAACCATTTTGTTTTTTATGAAACACCTTTGCGTCTTCTAAATCTATGCTTGTTAAATACTCTTTTGCCTTTTTATAATATATATAGTATCCGTTTTTTGCCAATATGTATCTTGCTATGAGTAATTTTTCCCCAAAGCTTATAAGAGCCAAAAAACATGCTATCAGAAAACCTATAAAGTATAAAATATAGGAGGGCTTTAAGCTCATATTATATCTAACAGTATATCTTGTATAGAGTTCCACTCTTCCTCTGTGAGTTGTGCGTATATTCTTTCGCTGTCTTCGTATATTTCTGTAGTAACTTTTGAAATGTAACTTGTAAAGTTTTTGGCTTTTTGCTTGCTAATGCTTATTGTATATATCTTGTTGTCCCATTCACCGTATTCGTTTTTTTCTAACGAGATATCAATCCATATGTCGTTAAAATCATAAGACAACATAAACCCAGAGGGTTCCGAAAGCTCCAACTCTTTTGTTATATCTTTTATAGCTTTTGCTATTGTATCTTTGTTCACGTTTTTACCTTCGTTCTTTCAATATACATAAGTATAAGTGTAAAAATCATAGCTATAACAAGCGTTAAAGAGCCAAACCTTAAAACCGTTTGGACTGCGTAGGCTTGGGATATTAGAGTTTGAAGTCCTATAAGCAGTGCTTTGGCCTTTAAAAGACTGGTGTTTAAAACCCACTTCAAAGACTCCAGCCTATAATAAACGTAGTGTATATGGGTATAATTCATATTGTTTATATTATCATATATATAAGCTGTATTTTGGGTAAATGTGTTTGTGGCTATAGAAGTCCCAGCCGCTGCTCCTATTAATCTTGCGTAGTTGTATAGTGCAGAACCAAGAGGCACCAAATCATGCCTTAAATGTCTTAAAGCTAAAGCTGTAAGCGGTGCAAAGAAAAGCCCCATACCAACACCCACAAAAAACATATAGAAAGATATGCTTAGCTTTGGAGTGAAAAAGTCTACGTGCGATAAGAAAAAGTGTATATCTATAAATATTATGCTCTGACAAGCAAGAAGAAGAATTTTTGGGTCTAATCTATCGCTTAGTTTTCCGCCTATAGGAGAGAATAGCACTATTCCTATAGCAAAAGGAAATATGTATAATCCAGTATCAAAGCTTCCTAGCCCTCTTACTCTTTCAAAGTAAATTGGCATTATATAAAGTATCTGGAAAAAGGCAAGACCGTAGACCAACACAAAGGTTATAACAGCATAATCAAACTCTTTGTATTTAAATATGTCAAAGCCTATAAGCGGGTGTTTGGATATTAAATCAGATATTAGAAAAGCTAAAAAGCATAAAATTGCTATACTTAAAAACACTATGGTTTTTATTGAGCTAAACCACTCCCATTTTTCACCTCTTGATAGCAAAACTATAAGGCTTGTAGATGCTGTTGCTAAAAGCCCAAAACTTATATAGTTAAAAGGTTTTTCATGCTTTTGCTGGTTGTGAAAATCAGGAAGCAATATTAAGGATGCAAAAAATATCGGTATTATAAAAGGTAAATTCATGTAAAAAACCCATCTCCAAGACATATATTCTACCAAATATCCTCCTACCGTAGGACCAAGTCCAGGTGCAAAAGCTACTCCCATAGCATACATTCCCATCGCCATACCCCGTTGTTCTGGTGGAAATATTCTAAATATGATGGCTTGAGCAGCTGGTATCAAAAATCCTTCCCCTATACCTTGTATAGACCTTGCCATTATCATAGTGCCTATGTTGTCTACACTTCCAGATAATGCGCTACCAAGTGCAAAAAATACAATACCGGCAAGGTATACCTTTTTAAGCCCATAAAGGTTTGTAAAGTGGTTAAAGACCAGTATTGTGATGGCTGTAGCCACAAGATAGCTTATAGATACCCATTGAATACCGTATATGTCTGTAGAAAGCGGGGCTATCATTTTTGGCATAGCGACATTTACGCTTGTGATACCAAGCACTGCCACAAAGGTTCCGCTTAGGACTATAAAAGTGTATAACCATTTCATAGATTTTCCTCCAGATATTCTCTTAATCTAGCCAACGCTTGAGATTTTATTTGAGACACTCTAGACAAGGATATGTTTAAAATCTCTGCCACTTCTTTTATGCCAAGCTCTTCATAAAATAAAAGCTGTAAAACCAACTTTTCTCTCTCTTCAAGCTTTCCTACAGCTTCTTTTAGCTTTGACTCCAAATCTTTTTTTACTGCGTTTTCTTCTGGGGTTTCGATATTTGCTGTTATAAAATTATCATAAGATTTGTCGTATTCTTCCGTTATCTTATATACTATATCTTCTAGGCTTTGTAAATAAGAAAAAGATATTTTGTATAAACAGTTTTGATATTCTTCTAAAGATTCTCCTAAGATACTACTTATTTCTTCGTCGGTAGGTTCCCTTTGATGTTCGTTTTGAAAAGTTCTTATGATTTCTTTAATTTTGTGTTCTTTCTCTCTTATATTTCTGCTGCCAAAATCCAAACTTCTAAGATAATCGTATATAGCACCTTTTACCCTTATTTTTATGTAAGATTCTGGATTTTTAGAATTGTCTATGTGATCTAAAGCGTTTATTAACCCTATTATACCGTTGCTTACCAAATCGTTGTAATCTACGTTTGGTGGAAGATTTTTTATAATCTTTCCACATATTTTTTTGACAAGCGGTAGATATTGTAATATTTTTTGTTCTCTTTGTTCTTTTTTTTCTTTTTCTTGCAGATTGTCAATCATTTCAATCGCCCTTTAAAAAGATGCTAAAATGTGATGTATTTATATGCATAGGTTATATTATATGACTTGGTAGTCGTTTTTTCAATGCTTTTAACAAAAATTATAAGTATATATCCTCAAAAAAGTTTGGATAAGATATATTTACGCAATCTGGGTCATCTAATTCTGGCTCTGTACCTAGCACCATACCTAACACGCTCATACTCATAGCTATCCTGTGGTCTTTGAAGGATTTTATCTCTTTTAGCTTTAGTTTACAAGGCCCCTTTATACTAAATCCATCTTCAAACTCTTCTATTATAGCTCCTGCGTTCTTTAGGTTGACGTAAATAGCCCTTATGCGGTCGCTTTCTTTTTTTCTTAGCTCTTTTGCCCCTTTTACCAAACTAATACCATCTGCAAAGCACATAAGCACAGATAGTATAGGTATTTCATCTATCAAAGATGGTACATCTTTCTCATCCACAGTTGTTGATTTTAAGTTTGGTGAATATTTGACTTCTATATCTGCTATATCCTCACCGTTTTGATGCCTTTTGTTTATATAGTTTATGTATGCCCCCATTTCTTTTGCTTTTCTAAAAAATCCATCCCTTGTAGGGTTTATAAGTACGTCTTTTAAAATGATGTGACTATCCTTTGTAAGTATAGCAAGAGCTGCTATGAAAGCTGCCGAAGATGGATCAGCCGGTACATCAATATCAATAGGGCTTAGCTCTCCACCGGCTTTTATTTTTACAATATATTTATCGTTTGAAATAATTGTTGTTTTGGCTCCCATACTAGAAAGCATCCTTTCGGTATGGTCTCTTGATACGTAAGGTTCTATAATCTCTGTGATTGAGCCCTCTTTTGCTAAAAACCCCGCCAAAAGAAGACACGATTTTACCTGAGCAGATGCTTCTTTATTTTCAAAGGCCCCTCCTATTAAATCTCCGCCTTTTATAGCTATAGGAAGCAGCGATGCATCCTCTCTTCCTATTATGGTGGCACCCATCAAAGAAAGTGGTTTTGTGATCCTTTTCATAGGCCTTTTTTTGAGGCTATCGTCTCCCGTTAATACGCTAAAAAAATTAAAACCTGCCAATATACCAGATGTTATCCTTGCTGTAGTTCCAGAATTTTTGGCATCCAATATATCGTTAGGCTCTTTGAAATGCTCTTTCCCACCTTTTATCTCTAAGAAGCTATCTTTTCTTTTTATATCTATGCCTAAACTCCTAAATATGCCCAACGTGGCTAACGTATCCTCTGACACTAACCAATTTTTTATGTAAGATGTACCACTCGCTAAAGCTCCGAACATGATACTTCTATGGGATATGGATTTATCGGATGGTACTCTTAACTCTTTTTCTATTTTATCTACTTTTTTTATTATCATAGATTAACCCCTATTAGCATAGATGCCAATATTATCATGCATACAAATATTATAAGCCCATAGACTATATAAAGGAGCTTGTGGGTTTTATAAGAACCATTGTTGATATCTTCTATGGTCTTTATAAAATTTATTCCACCTATTACAAGCGTTGATATGCCAAAAAATATAAATATAAAACCCATACCCTCAAAGTGGCCGTTAATATTTATCTTTGTATGAAGCATTATAGATAACTGCTTTAAGAAAAAATCAAACTTTTCTACTACAAACCCAAAAGCTATAAGACCAATGGCGGTTCTTATCCAAGCTAAAAATGTCCGTTCGGCGGCCATATATATACGAGGGTCTATAACTTCCTTTTGGTTCACTTTTTCGCCTCCTTGTATATATTTTATATCTAGATAAAATTTAACAGCCAAGAAAAAAAGAGCCAAAAGCGAAGGCCAAATCAATATAGTGTGAAGTTCTCCGAAAAAAATAGCCAATTTGTAAAAACCAGTGTAGAAAAAGTATATTTCAAGCCTTTTGGCAACTATGCCACTACCAAAAGCAAGCAGTATAAATTTTAGATATGTAAGATATGTCCTCTCTAAGGACATGTAAAGCCTTGGTTCATCTACTGATGGTAAGTTTTTGAATATTATCACTTGTTCCTTATTTCCCTAAAAATAAATATAGCCACTCCTATTATGGCTAATATAAGTATCAGTGGTTCTAAGAAAAATATCAATCTCATACGCTAGCCAACTTTTCTTCCAGTTCCTTTGCTTGTAAAGAAGATATTATCTCATCCAAATCTCCGTCTAGTACATCTTGAAGTCTATGGATAGTGAGATTTACCCTATGGTCTGTTACTCTATTTTGTGAGAAATTGTAAGTTCTTATTTTTTCACTCCTTTCACCGGTACCTACTTGCTCCTTTCTTTCTTTGTCTGTTTCCTCTTTTTTTTGTTTTTCATAAAAATCTTTTAACCTAGCGTAAAGTATGCGCATAGCTTTTAATTTGTTTTGAAGCTGGCTTCTTTCATCTTGACAAGATATGCTTATGCCCGTAGGAATATGTGTAATCCTGACCGCTGATTCCGTGGTGTTTACATATTGCCCACCAGCTCCGGAGGCTCTAAAGGTTTCTATTCTCAAGTCTTGGGGGTTTATTACTACTTCTGTTTCATCTGCCTCTGGTAATACTGCTACAGTTATAGTAGATGTATGTATTCTACCTCCGGATTCTGTTACTGGTACCCTTTGAACTCTATGTACACCAATTTCATACTTTAGGTGAGAGTAAACGTTTTTACCCTCTATTGATACTATAACTTCTTTGTAACCTCCTAAACCTGTTTTGTTGGCTTCTAATATGCTGAATTTCCAACCTTTTCTTTCAGCGTACCTTTGATACATTCTAAGAAGGTCTGCTGCAAAAAGAGCCGCTTCTTCACCGCCTGCCCCAGCTCTTATTTCAAGTATGACGTTTTTACTATCGTTAACATCTTTTGGTGTAAGGACGTTGATGAGTTCTTTTTCTTTTTGTAAAAGCTTAGCGTTTAAGTTTTCTAACTCTTTTTCTGCTAGCTCTCTTAAATCTTTGTCTTTTAAGAGCTCTTTGGTATCTTCTATATCTTTCAGTATCTTGTTGTAGTCTTTGTAAAGCTCATGTATATAGGATAACTCTTTTAAGTCTTTGCTAAGGGCTTTGTAAGTATCTGCATCTTTTGTAATATCAATAGATGCCAACCGTTCCTCTGTCTGCACATACTTTTGTTCTATATCTTGAATTTTCTCTAAAAAATTTTTTGGAAGCATCACCCCTTAACCGTTTTAGGTTTTCTTGTCAAGCTCTAGAAAAGCTGGTTTTAACTTTAGTTTTCCAGCGTAGAAAGGGTGGCACTGGTTGCAAGTTTCCAAATATACTGTGCCACCTTTTACTGACAAAAGTGTAAATGTGTTGCCACAACCGCAATGAAAAACTGTTTCCTTCAACTCAGGATGTATATCCTTTTTCATAAAAACCTCCTTCTTAAAATTCTAAGTCTAATATTTTATCACAAAGATTTTAAAGATAGCAATGTTTTTGCATAGTTTTCGCAAGTATAATCTAAAACCCTTTTCTTTGACATGTTGGCATAATGGTTTTGTTTTTCTTTATCGCTTAACATATTTATCATAGCCTTTGCTAAAGCATCTACATCTTTTGGTGGTACTAGCACCCCAAAATCATTTTTCAATATCTCTCCTGGTCCACCAGGACATTCATAAGATATAACTGGAAGCCCAAAGTACATTGCTTCTAGTATAACGTTGCCAAAGCCCTCAAAGATAGAGCTCAGCACAAATATTTTTGAGTTTTTAAGATATTTGTAAGGATTTGTTTGATAACCAGTGAGTATTACATCTTTATCAAGGTTCAATTCTTTGATTTTTCTTTCTAAAACCGCTCTTAGCTCGCCTTCTCCTATTATCGTAAGTTTTGCATCTTTTATGTGTTCTTTAACCTTCTTAAAAGCCTCAATAAGATAAATTTGGCCTTTTTGGTCTATTAACCTACCTATGTTTATAAAATCCGATGATATATCGCAGTATTCTTTGGCTAAGCTTTCAACTTTTTCAAAGTTTATGCAGTTTGGTATTATTTTAAATTTCTCTTCTTTTATAAAGAATGTTTTTTGTAAATCCTCTTTTATAGCCTTTGATGGTGTTGCTATCAAATCTAACTTTTCGTATAAAAACTTTATAAGATATCTGTATGGTATGTATATATCTTTCCCATAAGTGTAATAAGCATCGTTATTTTGTATGTTTCCGACGTATGTGGTGTTTTTGTTTGGGTTTATTATCTTTGCTAAAGAAAGTATTATAGTTTGGGCTTTCATAAACGCCATTACAATGTCTGGTTTTTTATTTTTTATTATGTTTGATAATCTAATGGCGTATGGAAGTTCTCCGTTGATAAATGTATTTTCTTTGTGGAGCGGATATACTTTGAAATCTATGTTTTCTTCTACTATGTTTTTGTTTATTACAAAAAATACCTCGTGACCCAACTTTTTCAAAGCGTTTGCTATATCTGTTGACATGATGGTTATAGCTGTAGCATTTTGAGAGGCTCTTCCTAAATGGTTTACATAAAGGCATATTTTCATATACCCATTATATCAAACTCTTAACGGATGATTTTGTATGTTAAAATACTCTTATGAAGGCGCTTTTTATAGGGGCTAGTTCTGATTTAGCTATAGCTACAGAGGAAGAGTTTGCTAAAAATGGTTTTGAGCTTTTTTTAATAGCAAGAAACAAAGAAAGGCTTGAAGAGATAGCAAACCATATAAATGTAATTTCTTCTAAAAAGCCAAGTGCTTATGTTTGTGATTTGAGGGATTACGATGCTTTGGAAAAGATTATGGATAATATATTTTCTCAAAATGTTATAGATGTGGTGCTGATATTTCAAGGATATCTTCCTAAGGATGTTTACGATAAAGAGGAGATAATAAATACCATAGAAGTAAATTACACCTCATGTGTTATGAGCGCCAATTTTGCTATAAAACATTTTCTAAAACAATCACATGGTATGCTTATAGGTATTTCTTCGGTGGCAGGGGATAGGGCTAGACCATCAAATGGACTATACGGTTCTACCAAAGCTGGTTTTAGCTTTTATTTAGAGGGCTTAAGATATTGCATGGCTTCAAAAAATATACATGTAATGACTGTAAAACCAGGTTTTATTAAAACAAAGATGACAAAGGATATATCGTTTCCGAGCTTTTTGGCAGGTGAGAAAGAAAGTGTTGCAAAAGATATATATGAGGCTATGCTTAAGAAAAAAGATGTCCTATATACGCCTTCTTTTTATGAGTTTATAGTAAAAGCTATAAAACTACTTCCATCATCTTTAATGAAAAAGCTTGGTAAAAATAAATGTTAGATGGTAAAATCAGAAGGTTTTATTTTAAACAGATTCTATCTTGTGGAAGCAGATGAAACGGATGCTCTTACAAAGATTGTCCAGTTTTATGCAAAACAACACGGTCTTATAACACTTTATGTAAGAGATATATATATAGATTCTCACCTTTTTGGAAGACTGGAACTTTTTGATAAAATATATGTCTGGTGGGAATCTGCCAAAGACTTGGCAAACATTGTAGATATAATAGATTACAAAAGGAATAAAAGCCTATACTCTTATGAAAACTATATGGGATTTTCTTATATATCAAAAGCTATAAAAGATGATTTGAAGCTATACGATGATTATATATATGAGCTTTTAGAACACTTTTGGAATTATAGTTTTGGTAAAAACTTTTATATTCCCGTGCTATGGTTTTTAATACATGTATCAGATTACCTTGGCTTTAAGCCTATGTTTTTAGAAAAAGATATTTCTAAAAGCCCAGATTTTGTATATATAAACCTTCAAGACGGAGATATCGGAAAATCAAAATATTCTACGAAGGTAAGAAAAAGGGTATTAGAGATTTTAAAAACAATATCAAATGCCGATTTAGAAGATGTAGGTGGTATAAAAATGAGTATACAAGATGCCAAAGAAGGGACTAAATTTATGATGAGGCTTTTTAGAGGTTTAAACAGATGAAAAAATTTGGTATTACGATGGGTGACCCAGCTGGTATAGGACCAGAGCTTGTAATAAAGTTAAAACCTTATATGCAAGATGATAACGCTTATATAATATACGGAGAAGAATATATACTAAAACACGCTTCAAATGTGTTGGGAACTGAGTTTTGCTATGAAAAAGTTGAAAGCATAGATGATGTAAAAGATAAAGGCGTTTATTTGATATCTCTTGGTTTGAAAGGTGCTTTGGAGCCGTCACCTTCTTCTGGTAAGCTTGCCATCGCTTATCTTGCAAGGGCTACGGCAGATGCTATATCAAAAAAAATAAATGGGCTTCTTACGATGCCTATAAGCAAATACTTCGCTAAAGCCTCTGGTTTTAACTTTAACGGTCAAACGGAGTATCTTGCTTTTGCTGACAACAAAAAAGATTTTGCCATGATGATGTATGGAGATGCTATAAAAGTAGTGCTTGCCACTATACATATACCTTTAAAAGACGTGGCAAATACCATAAGTATAGGGCTTTTAAGAGAAAAGATAAAACTTATAAAATACTATATACCAAAGTATTTTAAGTTTGAGCCAAATATAAAAGTGCTTGGTTTAAACCCTCACGCTGGAGAAGGAGGAGTCATAGGAGATGAAGAATCAAAGATTATAATACCTGCTATAAAAGGGGAAAACGTATTAGGTCCTATTCCACCAGACACGGCTTTTATAGATATAAAAGAAAACGATATATTCCTTTGCATGTATCACGACCAAGGGCTTATACCTTTTAAGATGCTTTCTTTTGACAACGGTTCAAACGTTACCATTGGTCTTTCATTTTTAAGGACTTCACCAGACCACGGGACCGCTTACGATATTGCCTACAAGGGACTAGCAAGACCAGATAGCGCTAAATATTCTTTGGAGCTTTTAAAAAAGTATGGATATTAAAAGACTTGAAGGCACAGCTTTAAATGAAACTATCTTAAATGCACAGCCTTTAGAGGTTTCCAAAGAGTCTGAAAACCTTGCTATAGCCATAAAGACCACAGTTTCTCAAGCGCTTCTTGGAGCTTTGAGCGATGAGTTGTCAAAACAAGGGTTTATAGAAGCCACTGTAGAAGATGTGAAGCCAAATGCCTATAAGCTTATGCTTGGCAATGGCATAGAGATTGAGGTAAACGCTGCCACCACTCTTGATATAAAGAAAAACGATGTTCTAAAGCTTATAATAAGCTCCATAAATCCCCTTGTGTTGAAGATAGCTGATGTAAAATCCCCGTCGTCACCCATTGCCTCTATTAAGCAAGCCTTAGAATATCAAAATATAGTCTCGTCTAAGGGCATTTCTCCAAAGGATATTGAGGATAGTGGGCTTTTTTATGAAAAAAAGCTTATTGATTTTCTTCTAAAAGCTAAAGATTTATCAACGCTTGCCACCGACAACAAATATCAGCTTTTAAAGGATATAGTAAACACCGCTAAAGACATAAAAAATCTTGAAGCTTTCAAAAATTTACCGGACAATGTAAAAACCGCCATAGAGAATATAGCAAATAGCAATATTACAAAAGCAGATTTAGAAGCTATTTTTAAATCTCAAAATCCTGAAGATATCAACGATATAATCTCTTTACTTCTAACACCAGAAAAACCACAAATTTCAAAAGAAGCTTTAAACGCCCTGCCAAAAGCCCAAAGTATATTATCTGATATAGAAAAAAATTTTATATTCAACATAAAGGCTTTGCCAAACCTAATATTAGAGCTTTCAAGCGTTTTAAAAGATGTGCCAACAGATATAAAAGATATTTTTTTTAAAAGCATGCAAACTATATTGGCAAATATGAAAAATCAAGACGCCAAAGAACTTTTAAAGTCAAACAAAGAGCTATTTTTTGATATATTAAGCGCCAAAGACCCAAAAGATATAATAAGCCAAATAAAAGATGAATCTATCAAGACTCTTGCCAACAACCTTTTAAAAGATATAGCTAGTGTAAAACAAGATATGCTAAATCAAATATCTCAAAACCCCACCAAAATACTTGAGTTTTCAAGGCACATGAGAGAAGCGTTGAATAATTTTCAAAACAATCTGAATTTTGATGTTAAGCTAAATCATCTTAAAGACACTGCGAACGCTATTTACAACCTAAATGTAGCCCAGCAGTTTATACTTCAAAACAGCGCATTTTTTGTAAACTTTGAAGAGAACTCAAAAAAAGGTTTTGGAGCTTTTAAAAAAGAAGAAAACACGTATAGAGCGTTTATAAAGTTAAACTGGGAAGATGGGTTTTTGGGAAGTATTTTAGAGATGCCAAAAAACAACACCAATAGCTTATCAGTAAAATTTTACACAGATATAGAATCTTTGTCAAAAGCTCTAGACTCTTCAAAAGACGAGCTTAGCACTATCTTAAAAGAAGAGGGTCTTAGGCTAAAAAATTTGGAAGTTTTTACACTGAAAGCTGAAGACTTTGACTTAGAAGTAGTGAAAAGCATAAACGAAACATCTAATTTAAATATCTTTACATAGACTATGGATGAAAAAGAAAAAAAAGCTATAGCCCTAAAGTATGAAAGAGGGAAAGACAGCGCTCCAAAGCTTGTAGCAAAGGGAAAGGGCTATATAGCAGAAAAGATCATAGAGCTTGCCAAAGAAAGCCAAGTACCAGTTGTCCAAGATGAGAAGCTTTTATCTGCCGCTTACAACCTAGATTTATACGAAGAGATACCACCAGAGCTTTACAAAGCTGTTGCAAAAGTGCTTGTTTTTGTAGAAAAACTAAAAAAGAGGCTATGATACTCTTTGATTTATACAACATTCTTTTATCTTATTTTGGCTATCAAAATTGGTGGCCAGTGGATTTTGATTATCATAAAATCAACAATACAGACCCCAAGGACGAGATAATAATAGGTGCAATTCTTACTCAAAACACCAACTGGAAAAATGTAGAAAAAGCTTTGGAAAATCTAAAAACTCAAAAGCTTCTAAGTCTAAAAGCTATAAAACATGTAGATATTGAGCTTTTAAAAGAGCTGATAAGACCATCAGGCTTTTTCCAAAGAAAAGCAACAATACTAAAAGAAGTGTCTACTTTAGAAGAAAACCCCACTAGAGAAGTCCTTTTAAACATAAAAGGTATAGGCAAAGAAACCGCTGATTCCATACTGTTGTATGCTTACGACGAGCCTTATTTTGTAATAGATATGTATACCAAAAGGCTTTTACATAGACTGTTTGATATAGCTTTCAAAGAGTATGACCAGTATGCAAGCTTCATAACATCTCAAATACCACAAGATATTGATATCTATAAAGAATTTCACGCCCTTATTGTAGAGCATGCCAAAAGGTATTGCCGAAAAACTCCAAACTGTGATGAGTGTATATTAAAAGATAAATGTTTGTTTGTTTAATTCAGCTTATTGACATAAGCTATGGTATAATATCAATTTATTAAAAGCTTTGAAAGAGGTAAATTGCATGGAAAGGACGCTTGTAATAGTAAAACCAGATGCTTTTGAGAAAGGGGCCACTGGAGCCATCATTGACATACTTTCTAAAAACGGTCTTAGGCTTTTAGCTTTGAAGATGTTTAAGTTTACCAAAGAAAAAGCTGAAGGCTTTTACTATGTGCATAGAGAAAGGGGATTTTTTGGTGAGCTTGTGGAGTTTATGTGCTCTGGCCCTGTAGTGGCAATGGTCTTAGAGGGTGAAAACGCCATATCAAAAGTAAGAGAGCTAATAGGTCCTACCGATAGCGAAGAGGCAAGAAAAGTAGCTCCAAACTCTATCAGAGCGCTTTTTGGTACAGATAAAGGCAAAAATGCAATACACGCTTCAGACTCTAAGGAGTCAGCTTCTTACGAGATACCATACATATTTTCATCTTTAGAGATATATCAATGAGCTGTTATAAATCCGCCGAAAGACTTTTCACACCGGGACCAGTAGAAATACCAGAAGAGATAAGAGCTATACTAGGGGCTCAGATAATACACCATAGAACTCCTGAGTTTAAGAAAGCTCTCATAGATACAAGGAATCTTTTTAAGAAACTTATTTCAAGTGAAAGTGAAAACTTTGTATTTTTTGCTAGCTCCGGAACCGGTGCAATGGAATCTGCCGTTATAAACTTTTTTAACGAAGGAGATAAAGTCCTTGTTTTAAACGGCGGCAAGTTTGCCGAAAGATGGCTAGAGCTTTGCAAAACTTACGGACTTGACGTAATAGATTTTAAGGTAGAATGGGGGGAGACTTACGACAAAGAAGCTCTCAAGGAAGCTATTGAAAAAAACGATGTAAAAGGTGTTTTTATCCAAATTTCTGAAACTTCTACCGCTACCTATCACGATCCTAAATTTATAGGCGGGCTTTTAAAAGATAAAGACATTCTTTTGGTGGCGGATGCCATCACGGCTCTTGGTACTTATGAGATAAAACCAGAAGAAGATGGCATAGATGTGCTTGTGGGTGGTTCTCAAAAATCTTTTATGTTGCCACCAGGTCTTTCTATGCTTTGGTTTTCAGAAAAAGCAAACAAAAGGCTAAACCCAAAAGGTTATTATTTTAACATATCAAAAGAACTAAAAAAGCAAATAGAGGGTCAAACTGCTTATACACCAGCTATACCTATAATCCTTGGCCTCCAAAAATCTTTAGAGATGATACTAGGTGAAGGTATCAAGAACATAGAGAAGAAAACTACAGCTATATCAAGAGCTACTATAAAAGCTTTTGAAAAGATAGGTTTTAAGGCTTTTAGTAAAAACCCTTCCATATCGGTAAGCGCCATAGAAACTCCAAATATGGACGCTGAAAACTTTAGAAAAGAGCTTTTAAAACTTGGTATAAGAACGGCTGGCGGTCAAGATAAGCTAAAGGGTAAAATCTTTAGAGTGTCTCATATGGGGCAAATAGATGCTATATCTACTTTTTCTGTAATACAAGCCGCTTGTATCATCACAAACGCTTCAAAAGATGTGTTAGAAGAATATATAAACACAGTAAAAGCTTTATGTGTAGATTGATACTTATAAGACATGCGGAAAGTCAGTGGAATCCTATAGGAAGATATCAAGGAATATTGGACCCAGACCTTTCGGAAAGAGGCGAGCTTCAAGCAAAAGCTTTGGCAAGGCATATCAAAAAAGAGTTTCCTAACGCAGAAGTCATATACACATCTCCTCTTACAAGAACTAAAAAAACAGCTATGGCTATTGCAGAATCTCTAAATAAAGATATACTTGTAGATGATAGGCTTATTGAAATAAACCACGGGGATTGGTCAGGGGAACTTGTGGATGATATAGAAAAAAAGTACAAAGATGATTTTGAAACTTGGATGAAGCGTCCTCATGAGATTGTTTTCCCAAACGGTGAATCTTTAAAAGAGGTTTTTGATAGAGTTGTTGATTTTTTAGCTTTTGTAAAAGCCAGATACAAGGATAAAACCGTAATAGCAGTTTCTCACTCTGTGCCTATGAGAGTTTTTTACTGTGCTTTGCTTGGTATAGATTTATCTCACTTTTGGGCTTTTGGATGCGATAACGCTTCTTACTCTATAATGCATTTGGGGGAGCAAGATATAATCCAGAAGCTAAATATAAGCTGTCATTTAGGAGAACTATATGCTGAAGCGCATAGGGCTATTTAGCTTATTTATATTTTTTGTTATAGCATCTTTTGCTACAGATACTACCAAGATAAATATAAAAGAGTTAAAAGATGCTGAAAAATCTTCCAATAAAACGGGTATTCCTCATCAAATAAGCTTAAACGTACAAGTGATAAGCCAATTTAACATAGATAAGCCCCCATTGATGCCACCTGATAAGCTTCATGCTCCTTCTTTTAAAGAGCTTGACTTAAGCGGTGAAGTGCTGCAAGCACCTGCTTATATGGAACTAACACCCGTTATGCCTTTAAAAAATTCGTCTTTTATAAGCTGCGGTGAACCAGATGATGTGGCAGCTTACTCTGATATGGTATCTGATTACTTAAGTGGGGATTATAAAGGTGTAGAAAAGCATTTTCAAAGGCTTTTAAGATATACGTATTCTCCTTATTTGCCAATGGGATACTATGTGATGGGTATGACAAGACTAAAAGAAAACAACGAGCTTTCTGCAAGGGATATGTTTTACAACTCTTGCAAATACACATCTATATATCAACAAAGCGCTTGCGAAGGGTATTACGCTCTTAGTTTGAAGCTAAATCAAAAACCTACTTTTATAAATTCTCCTACATACCATAAAAAGCTTTGGGAAACGGTATTTGCCATAAAAAACGGTGGTAGATATTCCACTGTAAACTGTGCTAACTTTGTTTTTAAGAATTACTGCTCTTACATAAACGATTTTATACAAGGTATTATAATACCCGGTTATTATCAAAATAGTTTATTTTTTAGGTCCGGTATTATAAATTACTTTTCTAAAAAATACGATATAGCCAAACAAATATTTGAAACCATTTATACCAACTACTCACTTCCTTACAATCTAAGATATAAAGCTCTTTATTACCTTGCTTTAATTGATTTAGAAAATAAAAAATACGAAAGGGCCTTAGAAAAGGCTGTGATGATAGAAAACCTCTACCCTGGTTCTGACTTAGCTTTAAATCTTTATGCTCTTGTAGGAGAGGAAAATCCTAAAGGTGCTGCTGTGGCTTCTATACTCTCCAGCAACAAATACAGCATACTTACAAAGTTGGCTGCTGTTCAAGCTTACAACAACGGTGATTACAACTATGCCAAGCTTTTATTCTTAAAGATAAAAGATTATAAGGATGCAGTTTACGCTTGCATAAAAGCCAAAGACTACAAAGCCGCTATAAATATTTTACAAATGATGCCAAACCACGATGAGTTTTACTACAAATGGCTTGCTGAAAGCTATTATTACACTAACAACCTAATAGCTCTTAGAGATTTACTTAGAAGTCAAGGTTTTAAACGTTATCATGAGCTTTATAATTACTACAAAGGATGGTATTATTTTAAACTTGGTGATTATCAAAAAGCCTTAACCTACTTTACCAGCAGATACTACAGAGCTATAGTTTACTTTAACATGGGAGATTACAAAGATGTCATTAGGCTTTTAGAAAATCCATCCACTTACGATGAAAAAATACTTCTTGCCAAAGCTTACCTTTCAATAGATGCACCACTTAAAGTAAGAGAAGTATTGAGACCAACTACCGATGAAGCCAAGTATCTTTATGGGCTTTCTTACTTTATACAAAACGACTATCAAGATGCTATAAAATATTTTGAAGAAATAGCTTCTTCCAGACGCTTTGGAGCAAAAGCCCTTCTTAAGCTTGGAGACGCTTATTACAACATGGGTAATATCAATAAGGCCGTCTTCTATTATCAGAAGGTGGTGGAAGATTATCCAAATTCTAAAGAGGCGATGGAGGCTTCTTACGATATTATATCTTCTCGTATTAGAAATCCTTCTAAAAATTTGGAAGTGGCTATAAAGCAGTTTATAGAAAGATATAAAAACAACCCACTTTCTGAAGATTTGAAGTATCAGCTTGCAAACATTTATATAAAACAAGGCAAAAAAGAAGAAGCTTACAGTTTATTATCTACCATAGTGGGTGGGCCTAGATATAGAGCTATGCTTAAAATGGCTATGCTAGAACCAGACCCTCACAAGAAAGAAGAGCTTCTTTTAAGTGTAATAGACAACACTCAAGGCGAAACAAAGGAAAAGGCTAAAGAAATGCTGGCAGATTTGTACTTAAAAGAGGGGCATGTAAACAAAGCTGCCGCTATATACTCTACTGGCGACGAAAAAGATTTGATACATGCTTATGAGATATACATATCAAATCATATGTTGAACAAAGCAAAAGATATACTAAACAGACTGATATCTAAATACCAAGATGACAAGGTAAGAAGTTTGGCTTTGGAGGCTTTTAACACATTCAAAGACCCAGACCTTCTTAAGTTTGCTTCACAATCTCAAGACCCTTCTATAAAAGCGAAAGCTTTCTATGAGCTTGGAAATTATTATCTTTCAAACGGCAATAAAAATAAAGCTTTAAAAGAATATGTTAGCGTTGTTATACTTACTCCAAACGAGCAAGACATATACAAAGATTCTATATTAAAAGCATCAAAAATCTTAATAAGTATGCATGCTTACGAAGACGCCTCTTGTCTTTTGGATAAGCTTAACATGAGTTCTTTGTCAAATCAAGAGCTTTATCATGTGAAAAGACTTAAAAGCCGTTTACCGGCTTGTAAAAACAAAAATCTTCTAAATATTGGAGGTTAGAAATGGAAGATATTATGATAATAATACAAAGAGGAGGTATAGTAATATATCCTCTTTTGGTGCTCTCTGTGATATCGTGGGCTATTATATTAGAAAGGGCTTTTGCTCTTAGGTTGAGTAGGTTTTTGCCAAAAGGATATCCTCAAATAAAAGCTCTTATACTTGGAAGAAATATAGACGCCGCTGTTAAGATGCTTGAAACCCAAAATACAAACCCATCAAAAGCTTTTTTATCGCTTTTAAAAGCTTATTTAAAAGGAAGAAGAGACTCTTACCAACTAAACAGAATAGCAGAAGATGCTTTTTCTTACGTGATATCTGATGCAGATAAAAACCTTGTTATACTATCAACAGTGGCTTCAGTTTCACCGCTTTTGGGGCTTTTTGGTACTATCACAGGTCTTATAAAAGTTTTTGCGGCGTTTTCTACCTCTGAGACTCAATCTGCCATGTATCTTCTGGCAAACGGTATAAGCGAAGCTCTTACGGCGGCGGCTACAGGGCTTGCAGTGGCTATACCGGCTTTGTTTTTTTATTGGATTTACAAAGCTGTGGAGAACCGTTTGGTATCTAAGATAGAAACAGAAGTAAAAGATATAATAGACGCAATATCGGAAGGGTGATATGAATTTAAGGAAAAAAGCAAAGGTAGGTATGTCTATAGAAGAAAGGACTTACGTTGACGTAGTCCCTTTAGTGGATACTCTTTTGGCGGTGTTTTTGTTTTTGGCAATCCTTGCCTTTCAATCTTCTATGGTATTTTTAGCGGTGAAACTTCCTCAAGCTCAAACTGGTAAAAAAACCGTTGTACAGACTATGAGAGTTGAGATATTACCAAATGGCCAATATATTCTAAACGGCCAATACGTGACGCTTACAGACATTCAAAACGCTATCCAAAATACCAAAGTAAACAACCAACCCATAAACGACCTTATCATAGAGGCGGACGAAAACACCCTTGAAAAGTACGTAGTGGCTCTTATGGATGTAGCCAAGCAAAACGGCATCAAAAACATCCTTATAGCTACTCGTATGAAAAGATGATATTCTTTACACTCAAGAAGCTTTTAACGGCTACTCTTATACCACCAGGTATTTTTATACTGTCTTTCTTGTTTATAAGCTTTTTTGTTAAAAGCAAAAGACTAAAGATTTTTTCTTTTGGCACGACAATACTTTTATACCTTCTTTCTATAACTCCTGTAAAAGATGCACTTATAACTCCATTAGAACACGTTTATAGCCAACCAAAAGGTTTTTTAAATGCCAATGCTATAGTGGTGCTTGGTGGTGGGTACTACAAAAACGGCAATCTATCTGGTGAGACGGTAAAGAGGCTTTTGGCAGGTATTTATCTATCTTATAAAACAAAGATTCCTCTTATACTTTCTGGAGTTGATATCAAATATCTTCCAAAAAACACACCTATAGTGAAAATACTTGATGCCATAGATGTAGGCAACATTTATGAAGATGTTAAAAGCCAAGATACCATTCAAAATGCAGCCCAAAGCTATAAAATATGCACTCGTTACATAAATCCTAAATGTTATAGCATAATACTTGTGACATCCGCCTATCACATGCCAAGGGCAAAAATGCTTTTTGATAGTTTTTTTAAAAACGTGATACCTTATCCAGTAGATTATAAAGAAGATTTAAGATACAATCTAAGAAGCTTTTTGCCAAATATGTCTGATTTGGAGAACTCCACAAAAGCTATTAGAGAATACCTTGGTATTGTATATTATTTTATTCTATTGAAGGTGTTTTGATGGCCAAAGAGAAAACTACTTATGTATGTCAAAACTGCGGCCAGACCTATGTGAAATGGGTAGGAAGATGTAGTGCTTGCGGAGAATGGAACTCAGTAGTAGAAGAAAAACTCGTAATCTCATCAAAAGATATATCTATAAGCTCTTTTGAAAAGCCTGTAAAACTAAGTGAGATAAAACAAGAGATTTTAGATAGATTATCCACAGGCTACAAAACCCTTGATATGGCTTTAGGTGGTGGTATCGTAAAAGGGCAGGTAATACTTTTAAGCGGTGAGCCAGGGATTGGTAAATCTACGCTTTTACTTAAGATAGCAGATTTTATGTCAAAAGACGGAGTGGTAATATACGCATCTGGTGAGGAATCATCTTCTCAAATATCTATAAGAGCAAGCAGAATGGATATAAGTTCCTCAAATCTTTTTATATTAAACTCCACCAATATAGAGCATATAATATCTTGTGCAAAAGAATACGGCGCTACAACTCTTATAATAGACTCCATACAAACTATGTATACGGATACTATAGAATCATCGCCTGGGTCTGTGGCACAAGTAAGGGAATCTACTTTTAAGCTTGTGGATTTTTGCAAAAATACTGGTATACCTTGTTTTATAGTAGGACATATAAACAAAGAAGGTATGATTGCAGGTCCAAAGGTGTTGGAGCATATGGTAGATAGTGTATGTCAGTTTGAAGGGGAGCGCTTCCATCTTTACAGAGTTTTGATGATTTTAAAAAATAGATATGGAGCCACTGGTGAGATGGCCGTATTTAAAATGGAAGATAGGGGGCTTGTGGAGGTTTTGGAGCCATCTTTGTTTTTTTTAAGTGAGAAAAAAGAGGACGCTATAGGCTCTGTAATATTCCCACATACCGAAGGTACAAAACCAATACTTGTGGAAATCCAAGCTCTTGTCTTAAAAGCTCTATACACCACTCCTCAGCGAAAAACTCAAGGTTTTGACGTAAACAGGCTTGCTATTATCCTTGGTGTTCTTGAAAAAGAAGCTAGGATTTTTACCAGAGATTCTGATGTTTATGTAAACGTGGTGGGGGGTATTGAAATAAAAGAACCAGCTTGCGATTTAGCTATAGCAATTGCCATTGCCTCTTCCAAAAAAGAAAAACCTATTTTGAAAGACGTAGCCATCTTTGGTGAAATAGGCTTAGGCGGTGAGATAAGGACTGTGCATCACGTAGAATCAAGGCTTAAAGAAGTAGAACGTTTTGGTATAAAAAGAGTTATTTTGCCTAAAAGCTCAATAAAAGATATAACCAATTCAAACCTAGAGCTTCTTGGCGTAAGCCATATTTTAGAAGCGATAGAGTTAGCTATTTAATGGCAAATTTTC